>JAICKT010000222.1 GCA_025927795.1 Parafilimonas sp.
CCTCAAAACACTACGGCGAAAAATGGACAGCCATGTGGCTCGACCTTGCACGTTATGCAGACACAAAAGGTTATGAACGTGATGATAATCGTAACATCTGGAAATATCGTGACTGGCTGATTGATGCATTCAATCAAAACATGCCGTATGATAAATTTTTAACGCTGCAACTCGCCGGTGATTTAATGCCGAATGCAACAGATGATGATTACATCGCCACTGCATTTCACCGCAATACCATGACAAACGATGAAGGCGGCACCGATAATGAAGAATTCAGAACGGCTGCAGTATTGGATAGAGTAAACACAACCTGGCAGGCATTGATGGGAACAACCTTTGCCTGCGTGCAATGTCACTCACATCCGTACGACCCGTTCAAGCATGAAGATTATTATAAGTTCATGGCATTCTTTAATGATAGTCGTGATGAAGATTCGTATGCAGATTATCCTTTGCTGCGAGAATACAAAACTGATGACAGTTTAAAAGTTTTGCAAGTAACGAATTGGCTCAAACAAAATACAACAACTGATGAAGCCAAACGTGTGTACACATTTTTAAAAACCTGGGAGCCTGCTTACAACTCTTTGCGTGCAGACAGTTTTACCAACAGCGAACTCAACGATACCAAATGGCTTATCTTCCGCAACCATGCGGTGGCACGTTTAAAACATGTTGACCTCTCCAATAAAACAGAACTCATCTATCGCTTCAACGGATTTACAACTGGCGGCGTTTGGGCGATTCATCTTGATGCACCCAATGGTCAAAGCATTGCAACAATTCCTATTCAAAAAACAACTAAATGGACAATCACAAAAGTTGATATCAATCCATCACAAGGTTACCACGATTTATTTTTTACTTACACCAATCCCAACTTAAAAAAACCTGATGAAAGCGGTGTGCTGTTCGACTGGTTTTATTTCACGCATGAATTAGATGGAAAAGATAAACCCGGTTATGCAGACATCAACAAAACCTACTGGAACTTACTCTGCAACGATTCTGTTGCAACCACGCCGGTGATGATGGACAATCCAAAATTCATGCATCGTGTAAGCAATGTTTTTGAAAAAGGCAACTGGCTCGTAAAAGGTGAAGTAGTGCAGCCCGATGTTCCGCATTCATTAAATGCATTTCCCAAAAGTGCGCCACGCAATCGTTTGGGTTTAGCCGAATGGTTAACCAGCAAAAAAAACCCGCTCACATCAAGAACCATCGTCAACCGTTTGTGGGAACAACTCTTTGGAACCGGCATCGCCGAAACACTCGAAGACCTCGGCACACAAGGCATTGAGCCCACCAACAAAGACCTGCTCGATTATCTTTCTTATCAACTGATGAATGATTATGGATGGAGCTTAAAATCGTTGCTCAAAGAAATGGTGATGAGCGCCACCTATCGCGAAGATTCAAAAATCACCAAACAAGCGCTGGAAAAAGACCCGCAGGATAAGTTGTTGGAAAGAGCGCCACGCATACGTTTATCGGCAGAAGAAATGCGCGACCAGGCTTTATGCATCAGCGGTTTGATGTGTACAAAAATGTATGGACCCAGCGTGATGCCATGGGAACCTGCGGGCATCTGGCAATCGCCCTGGAACAGCCAAACCTGGGTTACCAGCAATGGCGACGACCAGTATCGCCGCACGGTTTATACTTACTGGAAACGCACGGCGGCATATCCCAGCACGGTACTGCTTGATGGTGCAGACCGCGAAGTTTGTACGGCACGCCGCATACGCACCAACACGCCCTTGCAGGCACTCGTAACGCTCAACGATTCTGTGTACCTCGATGCCGCAAGACATTTTGCATGGCGCCTGCAACAGCAGCAACCGCATGCCAGTGTTGCGCAACTCATCAGCACGGGTTATACAAGCATGGTGTATAAACCCATTGAACCCGCCAAGCTTGCTGCGCTGCAAAATTTATACAACACCGCTTACACGCAATATCAAAACAATGCCGCCGCCACCTGCGCAATAGTTGGTGGCATGAGTGCTGCACATACCACTGCTGAAACTGCTGCCCTCATTGTTGTTGCCAACGCTATGTTGAATTTAGATGAAGTGGTGACGAAGAATTAGTTGGGGCTGTCGGCTGTAGTATAAGTATCAGCTGTAGTTCGGGCTTTACATTACAAGTCCGGCACAAACCTGCGCTCAGCCAACACTCCCCTTTCAGGGGGAGCCGGAGGGGGCTTCACCGTGCTTTCCATTGCAATCCCGCAGCCGTTCATCTGTTGAATTCTATTAACAAATAAAAATGCGGTTGATTTTTGCAATTCAACCGCATTAAAGCGAATCTACATTATAGCAATGGCTACAAGAACAATAAATCATAACTAATCATCATCTTCAACCTCGCCGGTTCCTGAACAATTTGGACAATCAACATGACCCGTTCCATCACAATGGTCACAAGTATCCCAACATCCATCATCTCCGCCAATTAAAACAAAATTTTTACCAGCAACTGAAAAGAAGCCAGAATTACATTGAGGGCAATTGAGTTCTCCCATGCCATCGCATCTTCTGCATTTTACGTAAGACATAAACATGTATTTAAAAGTGAAAAAATAATGAGAATAACTAAACTTTAATTTACAAAAAATAATGGCGAAACATCTTTATATAAAACATTTTCCACCATCTTATTTATTTCTGGATTATCAAAATCCACAAAGCGATTTATATAATCATCATTAGTTGTTCCCCCGCAAAAGTCATCGCTTCCACCGATTGGCGCACATCCACCTGGCGCTGGTTCACCACAGTCTGCATGAGATAGTTCACCATTATTTGAAACAGATAATTTTTTACTAACCTGATTATGGTTATTTTTTAATTCATCAATAATTGGGTCGTCGTTGCAACAATCGGAATGATTACAACAAAAAGCATTATCTGCAATTGTTTGTGTTTCCTTTTGTTGTTTCCACTTTGAAGGCGTAGGAAAATGATGTAAAAATTTGCCAAACAATTTTTGGCAATCAATAGCATATTTATTTGTGTGCAAGATGTGCTGATGCCATACTTCATCAATATCACTTGTTGGAGAAATTGGTTTTCCAATTGTTTGCGTTAAATACAAAAATTGCTTGTAATGTTTAATTGCGTTTTCTGCTCTTTCGATAGACCATTTATATTTAATAACTAAACGGTCTTGAATTAGCGTTAGATTAAGTTGCTCAATTTTACCCCAGAGCTCAGGGTTCATCAACTTTGTCACCGCAGTTGATGAGTACATTTTTAAACGTTTCATATTGTAAAGAGGTTTTGTTTATAACCTCAATACAAACTTAAATATGACACAACTTTTTTTTGATTTTATAGAGACATGAACAAGCCATTCATAAGGCAACTCAAAGTCATTTATAAGACAATCATAGGACAAATGATTTTAATTTTTCTTACTTCCAGTTTGATGTTGTTAATCACGGCAGCTTGAAGTATCAGAGCAGGAATTACAACCTGTATCACTGCAACGTAAATCAACTTCGAGTAAAATGCTTTGTTTGTTTTTTGAATAATTCCAATTCGATGAAAGCTGCCCAAATACCAAACGTGCAACTTCTAAAGTGTGTTCAATTTCTTTAAGTCCTTTTTCTTTATCATAATTATCTCCATTGGGATAATGATGTATAAATCTTTCAAAAAAGTTTATGCAAAAATCTAAGTAATCTTTTGTATGTAAAATGAATGCATGCCAACCATCGTCAATTTTTAAAGCTGGGGCAAAGCCCCCGCCATACACGCCGCATAGATAAAGAAACCTTTTGGTGTCCTCAAATATCTCCGATGCTTCTTGATAAGTACAATTGACTTCTTTTGAAATACGTTTTACAACGCTTTCATTGCTGTAATTCATTACCTGTAGTAACAGGTTTTTAGATTTGGTTACCAACATATCTTGCATTTTTAATACAAGATATGTATATATTTATTCATTCTTTTTAAATCCGGACATTTAAAAGACAACTTTAAGACTAATTAACCAATGATTTCGGCTGAAATTAATGCTGGCAAAATTTTGCTTGAAGAAGTATGCTCGTACTTTAATGATAGGGAGGGATACCCAAGAATTAATGACGTTATGAATATTCATTCAGATGACAAGCAAGCGTTGTTAAAATTTATAAACAGCGAAACAAATAATATATGCGATTTTCAACTCAGAAGCTTGAATCGAATAATTAAAAACATAAAAGAAAATAAATTTCAAGCGAAGATACCAAGCGGAAATGCAACTTTATGTACTCTTTGTTACATCGCTTTAAAAAGGAAAAATTCTGACCTTAAATTACGGTATCAATTAAGCCATCGTGAAAAACATGCTCAGTCAATGTACGTAGTAGATTTCACCAATGAATTTATTACCCCAGTATTTGCTAGGATGCAGAAATCAGGTAAAGGCACTACGTATTATAATTCTTGTTGGTATTTGTATATCAATGTCGTTGATAAAAATTTGAAACTAAGAAAAACAGGAAGAAAAATTTTAAAGCTTTCCGAGGAAAATCAAAGTTTGAAAGCGGAATACTTTGCAACGAATGTTGCTGCTCCTGATTGGTTAGGATTCGCAAACTTCGACGAAGACAAAAAGTTATTGATTGTAGAATTTAAGGCATTGAAAAACGAAAAAAGAAAAATGGTTATGGAATTTACGATTGAAGATTCAATTCCAAAAACAATTGAAGGCACTATATCATATACTTCAATAAACGAAATGGATATAGAAATACAGACAAAAATTTTTTTGCAAAAAGTTGATTGTAATGAAAACCTTTACTTAAAAGAAATTAATGATGGCGAAGATGAATTAATAAAAGAAATAGAAGTTAAATTAAAAGAAGTTAAAGCTATTAGTAAAAAGGTGACGCCTTTACATGATTGCCATGATTAAAAATGCTTGTACCGTAGCCAGCAGGTTTCATAACATAGCTATGTGCACACATCTAACTTTGCATCATCAAGAAAATAATTACTCATTTCTTTTAAACAACAACTCCCCAAATTGTTTAACATACGTCAATGGAATTTTCGGATTATTAATATCCTTATTTCCATCTATATACCATTTACTTTCCCATTTTTCATAATAGGGTTCAAGTAGTTTAGGTGTAAGTTTATAAATTTCTATAAGCTCAATCCCTTCATAAACAGCGAATATCCAGTTTACTTTTCTGTACTTTTTTATTATCACAGGATTCATGTGATGATGTGTAGAAAAACTTTTTGTAAGATTTATGTTTACTGATTTTAATTCATATTCATTTCCATGTTCATCAATTGCATCATTACCTTCTCTGCCAGGTAAAATTTTAAGATTCGTGATAAGAAGTACTTGTAAAAGCTTGCCACCATTATCCTGAAAAATATCATTTATTCCGTGCTCATCGGCAAGCGTTTGATATTCTCTTATTCCAGGCATTAAAGAATTAATTTTTTCTACTAAACTTTCAGGAGTAGCTATGTCAATTCTTTCGGGCTTATTTACATATTCATTAATCAATTCACTAACTGAAACTTCTAATGCATTTGCTATTTGCTGAAGCTTTATGATTGTTACATTATATTTTGCATTTTCAATATAACCAATATAAGTTCTGTCAATCTCTGCTAAATAAGCCAATTGTTCTTGCGACAATTTTTTTTCTTTTCTAATTCTCGCAACGTTCTTTCCAATAATTTCCAACAAGTTTAACTTCGCAGGCATAGCATTATTTATTGCTGCAAAGTCCAGATTTTAAATAATTTTTCCCTCCGAGTATATTCGGAGAGTTATTTTATTTATTTTTGGTCTATTTAATAGATTAAAAATAAACATGCAATCAATAGCTTCTTATTATACATCATTTGGCGCTTCATATATTGGAGACTCTTTAAACCTGTTATCAGAACTTCCTGATAATTCAATTAATCTCGTTATTACAAGTCCGCCTTTTGCATTACTAAGAGAAAAAGAATATGGCAATAAATCGCAAGACGATTATTTGGAATGGCTTACTCAGTTTGCAAAATTGATTTTGAAAAAGCTTAAAGAGGATGGAAGTTTTGTAATGGATATTGGCGGAGCTTATCAAAGAAATTTACCTTCAAGAAGTTTATACAATTTTAAGGTTCCAATTATTTTTTGTGAAGAAGTAGGTTTTTATTTAGCAGAAGATTTTTATTGGTATAACCCTTCTAAATTACCCAGCCCGATTGAATGGGTGAATAAAAGAAAAATACGCGTAAAAGATTCGGTGAATAATGTTTGGTGGTTTTCAAAAACTCCTTTTCCCAAAGCTGATGTTACAAAAGTTTTATCTCCATATAGTGAACGTATGCAGAAGCTTTTAGAAAATCCTGAAAAATTTTACAAACCAAAAATTCGCCCATCAGGTCATGATATTGGTGAAAGTTTTGGAAATGATAATGGCGGTGCAATCCCATCTAACTTATTACAAATATCAAATTCAGAATCTAACGGTAATTATCAAGCTGCCTGTAAAAAACTTGATTTAAAAACTCATCCTGCAAGATTTCCTGCAAAGCTTCCCGAATTCTTTATAAAATTTCTAACAAACCCGGGCGATATTGTTCTTGATATTTTTGCAGGCTCAAACACAACAGGTTTTGTCGCAGAGCAATTAAAACGTAAATGGCTTTCTTTTGATAGTTGTTCTGAATATGTAGCGGCATCAATCTTTAGATTTATTCCCAAAGATTTTAATGAAAAAACATTGACATCTATTTATAAAAATATTCTGAATGGAAATAGCTTAAATGTTGATGATATGATTTTAGCTCAGTTCCAAACGGTTTAATGAACCCCCGAGTTGTTCTAAGAATGTAAATTAAAAAAACGAAACGTTAGCGCAAGACTGAGGCATGGCTTTATATAAAGCGTCTTGTGCGAGTTTATAAGCAAGGCTTAAGATGCCTGTACACTAAACCTGTGCCTCAATCTTAAGCCAGCAGCATTCTTCAAAACATTATACTTTCAGTAAGGTATTATAAGTACGTTGTTCTAAGAATGTAAACTAAAAAACGAAACGTTAGCGCAAGACTGAGGCATGACTTTGTGTGTAGGCGTCTTGTGCGGCTTTATGTAAACGTAAGGCTTAAGATGCCAATGCACAACATCATCGCTTCAATCTTAAGCCAGCAGCATTCTTCAAAACATTTTATAGTTTCAGCAAGTTATTATAAGTATGTTATTCTAAGAATGTAAATTAAAAAACAAAACGTTAGCGCAAGACTGAGGCATGGCTTTATATAAAGCGTCTTGTGCGATTTTATAAGAAAGACTTAAGATGTCAATGCGCTAAACCTGCGCTTCAATCTAAGCCAGTAGCATTCTTCAAAACA
>JAICKT010000052.1 GCA_025927795.1 Parafilimonas sp.
AAAGGCGTTGCCAGCATTCTGTCTTGTCCAATTCCTAATGTAACAATATTGCAACTGTTCCATCGCGGTCCTCCAAAATCTTTGTTGTAACCTGATGTGTCCGGAATATTTCCATCATCTTCTCCCGGTAAATCTGCATTCAAATCAGTACCATAACCAAAAGCATTCATGTAATGTTTCCATTCAAGATAACCAAGTCTTGGATTATGATATTTTGGATTATCAATAATCATTCTGAACACATTACTGAAATAAGAATTGCATGAATAAGCAATTGCTGTACGCAAATCTTTTGAATGACCATTCCAATGTTCCGTACATCTTACAGGGCGCCCGCAGGCATAATATGCACCGGCACAAGGGTAACCGTAAGAAGGCGTAATGATGCCTTCGTCTAAAGCAATTAAAGCGCTTAATGGTTTGTAAGTTGAGCCCGGCGGATATTGCCCTTTGATAGCGCGGTTTAACAAAGGCCTTGCTGTATCTAAAATTAATTTTCCAAAATTTTTTCGTCGTTGTGCGCCTGTTAACATTGTTGGATCGTACGATGGCGCTGTTGCCATTGCAAGTATGCCGCCTGTTTTTGGATTGATGGCAACCACGCTGCCGATTTTATGTTGTAATAATTTTTCTGCAAGCAATTGCAAATCTTCATCCATGCTTGTATATAAATTTCTTCCGGCAATTGCGGCTGTATCAAAACTTCCGTTATTATATGATCCCTGAATTCTGTTTTTATTATCACGTATATATCTTTTCACGCCTCGCTGACCCATTAAAACTTTTTCATAGCTGCGCTCAAGACCGGTCATGCCTGCATAATCACCGGGTTCATAACCTTCGCCGGAATGTCTCTTTAAAAAATTTGTATCAACTTCACCTAAATAACCCAGCACATTTGCAGCGCTATGAAAAGGATATGCGCGAACAGGTCTTTCTGTAATTGAAAAGCCCGGAAATTTATACATGCTTTCATTCAGCCTTGCAAATAAAGTATCGCTGATAAGCGGTTCAAAAATACCAGGCTTATAACGCGAATTTTTTATTATTGAAGTAATGATGCGCTTTTTAAATTCGGCCGTGTCAATACCTAAAATTTCACAGAGTGCATTTGTATCAACACCTTTAATTTCTGAAGGCGTAACCATTAAATCATACATAATGGTATTTTCCAAAACAGCTTTCCCGTGCCTGTCGTAAATAATCCCACGATCAGGATAAACTACTTTACGATAAATGGCATTGTTTTCTGCCTGTAATTTATATTCAGTTGAAAAAATTTGGAGGTTTAGCAACTGCACAATAATTACAAGAAAAATCAGGATAAAAATTATCTGGATAATCCTGCTTCGGGATTGATTATAAACCGGCATTTTGAGTTGTGGAAGATTTGCTTTTCTTCATGCAAAATTGAAGTATAGACAAATGAAACAACGATAATAGCAGAAAAATATTTTTAAAGAATTGTTAGTAAAATAACCGAAGCATTACAAATTTTGTAAACGCTCGGCAGCCTGCCTTAATGTTTCTTCTTTTTTTGCAAAACAAAAACGTAATACTTTATCATCTTTTTTAGATTGATAAAAACTGCTGAGCGGGATAGTTGTTACGCCAACTTCTTTTGTTAAGCGAATAGCTAACGCTTTATCATTTTCATCTGAAAAATCTTTATAACTGTAACATTGAAAATAACTGCCGTGCGAAGGCAGCGGCGTAAATTTTGTTTGTTGCATCAGGTTTTGAAAATAATCTCTTTTATGTTGTATGAAATTTCCTAAAGAAAGATATGCATCTTCATTATCTAAAAATTCAGCGAGCGCATATTGCACAAAACTGTTGCAGGAAAAACAATTAAACTGGTGCACTTTTCTAAATTCTTTCATTAATGCGGATGATGAAATGCAATAACCAATTTTCCAGCCTGTGCAATTGTATGTTTTACCAAACGAAAAGCAAACAAAACTTCTTTCAAGCAATTCAGGATAACGCAAAATGCTTTGATGCGCAATATTATCGAATATTAAATGCTCATAAACTTCATCACTAACAATTATAATATTTGTGTTGGCAACAATAGTCTTTAATTGTTCAATATCATTTTCACTCAAAACCATTCCTGTTGGGTTATGCGGCGAATTAATTATGATAGCCTTTGTTTTAGCGGTTATTTTATTTTTCACTTCATCCCACGGAATACTATAATCCGGATATTGAAGCTGAACAGGTACAGGCTTTGCGTTATTAATAATTATGTTTGGAATATAACTATCATAAGCCGGCTCGAAAACTATAACCTCATCATTTTTTTTAAGCATGCTTGTTAACGCAGTATAGATGGCATAAGTGCCACCGGGTGTAATTGTTATTTGTGTTGAAGGATTGATATTAGCTCTATAAAGTTTTTCAGCTTTCTGCGCGAGTTTCTCGCGTAATAAACGCAAGCCATCTGTATGTGTATATTGATTGTGACCATCGAGCATTGCATTATTTACCAATTCAATTAATTCTTTACTCATCATAAAATCAGGAAAACCCTGCCCGAGATTAATTGCATTATAATCTAACGCAAGCTGGCTCATTTCTGTAAAAATAGTTGTAGGTGTATCAGGAAGTTTTGAATGATTCATAATTATTGTTTCAAAGTTTCATTGTTTCAAAGTTCAAAAATTAATATGTTTTAAGCTATGAACAATTCACGATGGATTATTTTTTATAAATTAATTGTTGCACATTTTTATCGCCTTGTACATTATTTATTTGGCGTAAAATCCATTTGCTTTTCCATGCAACAAAACGGCTTATCGGTTTAACTGTATAAATTTTTGGATTGGGCAAACAGGCAATAATCATTGCAGCTTCGTCTCTCGAAAGGTTTTTTGCAGACTTATGAAAATATTGTTGCGCGGCTGCTTCGATACCAAAAATCCCTTTACCCATTTCTGCTGTGTTAAGATAAACTTCAAGAATACGCTGTTTGCCCCAAACCCATTCAATTAATTTTGTGTAAACAGCTTCCAGTGGTTTTCTTATGTAACGCAATATCCCTTCACCCTGAAATAAAAAAACATTCTTTGCTGTTTGCTGAGTTATTGTACTTGCGGCTGAACCTGCAGGTCTGCGTTTAGAATCATTGTTTAAACTTTTATCAATTGCTTTCCAGTCAAAGCCATTGTGCACTGCAAATAATTGATCTTCGCCTGCAATGGCCGCGAGCTTTGCATTAGGTGAAATATTATTCCAAGATACATAATCTCTGTGCAAACCGTAGCCGCTTATCCAACTGCCAAACTGTGTTAATGTTATTGGTGGCATTGCCCATTTACATACAATTAAATATATAAGTGATAAAATAAAACCATAAACAATTATTTTAATTACGCGGCGAAATAACCTTTTAATAAATGACTGTTTTTCGTTTATCATTACAGCCCGAAAATACTATGAAGAAGGTTTCGAGGAAATATATTCTACCTGGTATTTTTTACCAATAATATAATTTGATTTGTGCGTTTTATGAATGATGGTTCCAATTGCCAATATAGCCGCGGCAACGCTGATTTTTGAAATATTTTTGTCACCAAATACAGGTTCATTGTTACCAAGTGTGTTTATTAAATTCAGCAATAAATAACCGCCGCCACCAAGCTGAAGTATCAAACCATTTTTTACATAAGGCAACGATTCATTTTTTGGAAAAGCGCGCACATTGTTTACAGCAACATGCATCACTCCGTAAAAAACAGTATCAATAACCGGCATTCCAAACCTGTTTAAAACAACCGGTGTTGCAAAAGGTTGCAGATATAAAGTGTCAAATTCTATTTTATTTATTAATGCATTTATCCAACTGCCATTGTTTAACTGTACATATATGTGCTGCCCACCAAACCATGTTTGAATAACCTTACTCTTTTTTTTAAGCACAATAAAATCCTGCGTGAAAGAAGCTTTTGAAAAAAGCAAAAAGATGAAGATGAATTTGCAGCTATTCATTTTTAAAAATACTAAGCAGTATGGTAACAGGCTGTTAAACCTGTGGCGCTGTTATATTGCGCATAACAATGGTAATTACTATTACAATACCAAACAGAATTAATATAGCGCCTGAAATACGATTAATAATATGAATATTATGCGGTGTGAGTTTATTTCTTATTTTATTTGCGAGCAACACTTTTGAAAAATCTGCTGTAAGATTAAAAATCAACGCAGTTAAAAAAACAATTAAACGGTATTGTTCCGGATGATTCATCATTTTCGAATCTGCTGTTATTGTTGCTGTAGCCGCAAACCAAAAAAGTAATGTGCCGGGATTAAGCGTGTTCATAAAAAAACCTGAAAAAAAAATGCCGGCAATATCACGTTTGCGCAGGTTAGCAATTACAAGCATTCCGTTATCTGCCGTTTGTACTTTGCGAAAGAAAAAATTATAAATGCCCAACGCAATTAATAAAGAACTGCCCGCGATACCGATTATTAATTCATGTTCTATTGCAACATTAAAAATTTGTGTAAATATGTTGCAGATAAAAACCAGAATAAAATCGCTGACAAAAACACCAACTGCAAATGCATAGCCGCCACGATGTCCATTATTTAAACTTTGTTTGAGTATGGAGAAGATAACAGGGCCAACAGAAATTCCTAATAAAATACCTAATACTAAACCTTTAAGAATTGCTTCAAACATTATGGTAGGATTTTCTGTTAAAGAAGCAAAATACAGAAATATTAATTTAAGTATTGCTGAATACAGATTTCTGTTATTTAAAGAAAATTAAATTTTTTTGTTAGAGATTAAATTGCGTGTTGCATATAGCTTAGCAATATGCAAGCCAGTTAGATTGAAATGTATTATGCGTCAAATTTTTTAAACAGCGAAGTTGCTGTATGACCACCAAAACCAAAAGTATTGTTCATGGCATAACGAATGTTTTGAGAAACAGATTCCCCTAAAACTACTTTTAAGTTTTTCGGAAAATCGTCATCAAAAGTTTTTGTGTTAATGGTTGGAGGTATTAAACCATGTTGCAAAGCCAGCACACAAATTATTGCTTCAACAGCGCCTGTGCCACCGAGTAAGTGCCCCGTCATAGATTTTGTTGCACTGATTAATAATTTTTTATTATCACTAAAAACACGGTTTATAGCAATTGCTTCACTTATATCACCCTGCAGGGTTGAAGTGGCATGCGCATTTATATAATCAATATCGCCAGGTTGTAATTGTGCTTCTTTTAAAGCTTTTGTCATACCAAGGTATGCACCCTTGCCATCGGGCGGTGTACCTGTTAAATGATATGCATCTGCTGCCAGGCTGCCTGCAACCATTTCAGCATAAATAACGGCATTGCGATTTATTGCATGTTCATATTCTTCTAATATCATTGCACCGGCACCTTCACCTAAAACAAAACCATCTCTTTCTTTATCAAAAGGGCGCGATGCACCAGCCGGATCATCATTTCTTTTTGATAAGGCCTGCGCAGCATTAAAGCCACCAATACTTGAAGTTGTAATAGGCGCTTCTGAACCACCTGCAATCATCATTATTGATTTGCCTGCACGAATGGTATCAAACGCATTTATTATTGCATTGTTTGATGAAGCACATGCAGAAACGGGACAATAATTAGGACCATATAATTTATACCGAATGGAAATTATGCCGGCAGCAATATCTTCAATTTTTTTAGGAACAAAAAAGGGGGAAAAATGAGGCGTGCCATCACCGCGTGCATATTCACTTACCTGCTCTTCAAAGGTGCTTATACCTCCATTACCCGAACCCCATATTACACCTATATCATTTCTTTCTTCTTCTGAAAACGAAGAAAAATCTATTTTACCGTTTGTTACAGCTTCCTCAACAGCTGCAACCGCATATTGCGAAAAGAGATCATATTTGCGCAGTTCCTTTTTTTCAAAATATTTTTCACCATTGAAGTCTTTTACTTCGCAGGCAAATCTTGTTTTGAACTTTTCAGCATTAAACTTAGTTATTGTTGCCGCCCCGCTTTTGCCCGCTGCAATATTTTTCCAGAATTCTTCAACAGAATTTCCTAATGGCGTAATGGCACCTAATCCTGTAATTACTACTCTTCTCATCAAATTATAATTGCTTTATTTACTGCAAATAATTATGCTTTTTTTTGTGGCTTTACAATTCAACTGTATCTTAATTGAAACTAAATATGAAAATACGTTAATAAATAATAACAAATATTATAATACTTGTATAGCTTAAGCATATAAATAAAAAAGCCGCCGGAAACTACCAGCGGCTTATGTAATTAATTTATTTCTTTATGGATTATTGTTGTTATCCTGATCGTTATTGTTACCGCTTGAATCATTATCTATACTCAAAGGATAACCATAAGTTCCGTCATAACCAGGGTAAACACCTTCTAACTTTACAGTACCATGTGCGCTCTTAAGGATGGTTTTAAGATCATCAATATTATTTATATCTTGTCCATCCACACTTGTAATAATAAAACCTTCCTGCATGCGGGTATTCTTTAATAAACCGTTACCGATTTTTTTAACCTGAACACCGCCGCTTATATCATTTTTTTGCGCTGTTTGTTTGTCAACCGTTACTAAATCAGCACCTAAATTATCAAATGCAGTTTCATTTTTTACAACTTCATAATTACCTGCTTTATTCTTTAATGTAAGTGAAGCAGTATATTCTTTTCCGTCTCTAACATAGGTAAGATTAATTTTATCACCTGGTTTGTAACGTGCTATCTGTTCCTGCAATTCTGGGCCGCTATTGATATCTACGTCATTAATTTTAGTAACAAAGTCACCTTTTTTAATTCCGGCAGCCACCGCAGCGCCATCAGTTGCAACACCTGTAATAAATACTCCCGGACCGTCTTTAATGCCGTTAGCTTTTTTCTGTTCATCAGTTAGATCATCCGGTGCATAATTTATACCGATATATGCTCTTTGTACAGCACCAAATTTAATGAGATCATTTACCGCTTTCTTTACAATGTTAACCGGAATTGCATAAGAATAACCTGCATAAGAACCGGTTGGCGAAGCTATGGCTGAATTGATACCAATCAATTCTCCTTCAGTATTAATAAGTGCACCACCACTGTTGCCAGGGTTTACTGCAGCATCTGTTTGAAGATAAGATTCTATTGCACGATCGCTTCTGTTTATACCAATACTTCTTGATTTTGCACTGATGATACCTGCCGTAACAGTTACATCAAGCGTTAGCGGATAGCCAACCGCCATTACCCATTGGCCGAGCTTAACATCGTCGCTGTTTCCATATAACATGTAGGGTAAATTTGTTCCATTGATTTTTATTACAGCAAGATCTGTATTAGGATCAGCGCCTATAACAGTTCCTTTATAACTTTTACGGTTTGAAAGTGTAACATTAATATCACTCGCTCCATCTATAACATGATTATTGGTAACAATGTAACCATCATTGCTAATAATAACGCCACTACCACTCGCCTGCTGGTCGGGCATCGTCATAGATCTTGGTCCGCCAAAAAATTTGTAAAAAGGATCGTCATCTCCAAAGAGATCGCCAAAAGGATTATTGCTTCTTGAAGAAACAGTTCCACCTTTAATTTTTGTTTTTATATGAACAACCGCCGGCGTGGCAGAAGTAGCAGCAGCAGTAAAATCAGGAATCCCCGTGGGCGCATCCTTATCAAAAAAACCGGCATAGTTTACAGGAACTTTTCCTTCGGTTTGTA
This sequence comes from Parafilimonas sp., assembly GCA_025927795.1. GTDB lineage: Bacteria > Bacteroidota > Bacteroidia > Chitinophagales > Chitinophagaceae > Parafilimonas. The sequence goes on from JAICKT010000052.1 coordinate 7,740, forward strand.
CTGTTGTTGACTGGTTGCGCAACCATGTGCCATAGCCCCAAATGCTTAATAGTGATGTAGCAATGCTGATGGCAACAATTAGAAATACATTTTTTAATTTCATTTTCTGTTCTGTTTAAATCTTTTAATCTGGCTCAATAAATGTGCCTTTCTGATTACAAAGTAACGAAGCTGTTTAAACGTCAGTTCATAACAAAAAACCATTTAACAAACATTTGACGAAGGTTCTCGTAGAACAAACGGTCTTCAAAGTTATGTTGATTTTTTAAGAATAAAATCAGCAAAACCTATTGCTTAAAAAAACAAATAAATTCAGAACACTTCGTTGATTTATCTTTCCATGAATTTAATGATAATTAAAATTAATACAAAGGGAAGATTGGTAACGCCAATATTTTATAACGGTAATACAGCTTGATGAAATCACACATTGATAATAATATGTTTGATGTAACAATTATTGGTGCAGGACCTGCAGGATGTGCAACCGCATTGGCTTTGCAAGATTCAGGTTTGCGCGTCGCCCTTATTGATAAACATATTTTTCCGCGTGATAAGGTTTGCGGTGATGCCATTCCCGGCAGAGCGATAACATGCTTAAAAGAAATTTATCCTTCATTTTCTCAGGAGCTTGCTTTGCTTGATAAAAAATTAGTTACCAAATCCACTGCCTGTTTTTACAACAATAAAACCGTTGAATTTAATTGGGTGCAGGAGGCTTATACTTCAACGCGGATGGATTTTGACAATTTTCTTTTTTCAATCGTAAAAACAAAAACGCAAGTTGAAATTTTTGAAGGAATAGAGATTGGGGATATTACAAAAAGTGAAAATGGTTTTTATGTACATGCAAGAAATAGTAAAATTGTTTTTGCTACAATAATGATTATTGGTGCAGATGGAATAAACGGTATAACAGCAAAAAAACTTGCCGGCTATCAAATTGATAGAAAACATCATGTCGCATCAGTAAGAGCTTACTATAAAAATATTGATGATGTAAAAGAAACGCGAACAGAAATTTATTTTGATAAAAAATATTTGCCCGGTTACTTCTGGATATTTCCTTTGAAGGATAATGTTTCTAATGTTGGTTTTGGAATGTTGAGTGAAGATGTAGCACAAAAAAAAATAAACATAAAAAAATCTTTCTATGATTTTATAGAACGTTCGCCAGCATTAAAAGAAAAATTTAAACCGGCAGAACAGGAAGGCAAGTTAATGGGATGTGGTTTGCCGCTCGGATCAAAATGGGTTAGTATGTCGGGTGATAATTTTATATTAACCGGCGACGCAGCTTCATTAATTGACCCTGCAAGTGGTTCTGGAATTGGCAATGCAGTACTGAGCGGAAAACTTGCTGCAGAGCAAGTACTAAAATGTTTTGCTGAAAAAAATTTTAGCGCAAACTTTATTAAAGCTTACGATAAAAAATTATATAAAATGATTGGTGCAGAATTAAAGCGAAATGGTTTTGCATTAAAATATCTTTCAAGAATCCCCTTCTTTATTAATCTTGGATTTAGTTTAGGCAAGAGTAATTTTTTAAAGAAGTTTGTGAAATGAAGATTATTTCAATCTTAATTTATTAAGTAAAAGGGCAGCTTCAAAAACTGAAGCTGCCCTTTACTATTAATTATAAGGGGTACTATTTAGCGTTTGTCTTTTTTGAAAGAGAGCATCCATTCATAGATATTTTTTCCATTTTCTTTATAGTTAGGATCAGTTGCTTTCGTCCATGCATTATGAGAGCTTGCACTGAACAAGGTTAATTTAGCAGGTATAACAGGCTTATAATCATTTATGTATTTTACGTAATCAACGCTATACCATGAAGGTACAGTAGGATCGTTATCATTATGAAAAGCCCACGTTGCTATATTATCTTCTGCGATATCTTTTCCTTTTTCTGTAGTAGGCCACGATGCACCGGCTATTGGCACAATAGCAGTTATACGTTTTCCCAGGTTCCATGCATAATCCCAGGTTCCTCCACCGCCCATGCTCAGTCCGCATATATATTCTCTCGAAATTTTTATCCTGTAATTTTTTTCTGCATAATCAAGCATAGCATTTATGTCAGCAGGTTGAGGCCAAGCTTTAAATTGCGGAGAAAGAACAATGAATTGAAAAGTAGTATCATTTACAGTAAAGTTTGATGGAAACGTACCTTCACTAATCAATTTTGGGATGGCATTATTTGACACTCTCTGTAAGTCCGAAAGAGTTCCATTACCCATTTCACCTTGCCCGTGTAAATAAATAATTAAAGGGTAGTGCTTGTTAGGATGATCTGCATAATGTGCCGGTAATGCTTCAAGGTATCCGCCAATATTAGCATTTACTGTTTCAGATATGCTCTTTTGCACCGTTTTTCCGGTTTCAGTGTACATGTCACTTTCATTTGAACTTGTTACACTGGTTGAAGTTAGAGCACTCTCTTTTTGACAAGAGATAATTAATGTAACAATAAATAATGCTGTTACACCGAGGAATGATTTTTTCATAATAAAGGAATTTTAATTGGATTTTAATTTTTAACGTCAATAATTTAGCCAAAACCATGCTAAAAAATCAAATAGCCTAAAATTTCTACAAAAAAGGATAAAAAAAGCCGATTTGGTGATTGAAAGCCACAGATTGGGTAAATAACTAACGGATGTTTGTTGCGGGTAAAGTTATATTTATATCAATTCTTATTAGAAAAATAATTATAATCTTTAAGCAAGGTTTCAAGAAATTCAACTGGCTCCTGGTAGTCTGAAATATTTAAAACACTTCTTATTTTTTCGCTCATGCGGGCAGCAATATCAAATGTATTGTAACGTCTGCAATTATTCAACACACCTTTTATAGTGTTCATATCGCGATCACTTAAACGCATTACTTCTTTAAAGCGCGGTTTATATTCTTCACTTAGTTCAAAGAAAACCGTATCGTCGATATCAGTTTCAATTTTTGTTTTTATAATTAGTGTGCCTGCAGCCATATCACCGAGCCGCTGGTTTTTTTTACTAAGTATTACAGAAAGCAATCCACCCAGGCATAGTGTAAAAGCAAAATCAACAGGGCGCAAAAGCCAGCGTATTAAATATTGATGAATTGCAGGTCTGCCTCCATTTTCACCAATAACTTTTATACCAATTATTTTTTTGCCGATACTTTGGCCATTCATTACCGTTTCAAAAAAAAGATGATAAATTAATATTGGCACATATAACAATAAATACACTGCAGACATGTTGTATAAAAAAGGCATGTTATTATCAGATGGTTTATGGCTTGCAGAAAACTGCGCCATTACATACCTGAATATTATGCTGTACGCATAAATAATTGCAAAATCAATCACCCATGCAAAAAGTCTTTTATGAAATTCCGGCGTTTCAAATTCAAGGTCAATATTAAAGCTGGTGGAAATCTTGATTTTTTCCATAAACAATTGGCTGAAAGATAAACTAATTATAATTTCCGTTTCAAAAACAAAACAAATTGCGTGAAGCCCTTTTTATAAAACGCAACAGGCAGCGTTGGAAACAGATTCAGGATAATCCAAGTAATCATCCCGATGAAATGGCGAAAGAGTTTACTCAACTTGTTGAAGACTTAGGCTATAGCAAAACATTTTATCCCATTAGTAAAACCACACATTATTTAAACGGTGTTGCAGCAACAAAATATTTTGCAATTTATCAGAATAAAAAAGAAAACAGCAGCCGGATAATCAGTTTCTTTAAAATTACCTTGCCCCTTATCATTGCAAAACATCATCGTATTTTATTAATCAGTTTTTGCCTTTTTATTGTATTTGTAAGTATTGGTTTTTTTTCTGCTAAAACTGATGAAAACTTTGTGCGGCAAATTCTCGGCGATGGCTATGTTGATATGACTTTGCAAAATATTAAAGAAGGCCACCCGTTTGGTGTGTATGGGTATGGTAACGAGTTTCTTTCTTTTATTTATATTTTCATTAATAACATGTATGTATCGCTAATGGAATTTGGCGGCGGTATTTTGTTGGCTTATCCATCAATACATAGTTTAATGTACAATGCTGTAATGGTTGGCGTATTTGAAAATATGTTTTACAATAATGGCTTATTGCAAAATAGCCTGCTTACAGTTATGATTCATGGAACACTTGAACTTTCAACATTTGTAATTTCCGCCACATCCGGAATTGTGCTTGCAAAAAGCTGGATGTTTCCCGGCACAATTAAACGTATAGATGCACTGCGGCAAGGCGCTAAAGAAGGAGTTATTATTGCTTTATCAAATGTGCCAATGCTTTTTCTTGCGGCATTTTTTGAAGGATTTATAACACGTCACACAGATATGCCTTTATGGTTGAAATTATTCATTATAACACTTTCGTTATTTATAGTAATAGGTTATTTTATTATTTACCCTATTCGTCTTAAAAGAAAATTAATCTTACTTAAAACCAAACATGCTGCAGTTTAAGAATTGTAATGCCGTTGTTTTTATACATGATATGATAAAACAGTTTGCATGTTTTTATAGAAAGACTGCTTTAAAGAATTTTCTTATTTTCTTATTGATATTAATTGCTTATAAATCGAACGCACAAAGGGACACAACTGTTGTTGATACAGTTAGCATGTCAAATATTGATTCATTAACATCGCCGGAAACTGATGAATATGTTGATACAACTGTAAAGCATATTTATGATACTTCAGAATATTTTTTTAATTGGAAAGACAGCAATCAAACGCTTTACACAACAAATAAAATAGCACAGCGACATTTAGTTGATAATGATGTAAAGCAATTAAAGAATCAGAAAGATTTTTGGTATGTGCCTGCAATTGAAAAAATTGAGGTCAGATTAAAAACAGATGCGGCTTTTAGAGATAGCTTACTTAAAGCAGGTAACAATGCAATAACTGATGAAAATAAAAAAGATTTCACACAACAAACCTGGTTCCATTTTATTGTTTGGTTTATTATAATAAGTGTTTTCCTCGGCGCGATAATTTATTTCTTATTGCAGAATAAAATCAGCTTCTTTTCCAAAGAAGCTGCATCATCTTCTCAAAGTTTGAAGACAGATGCACATGAAGATATTTTTAATTTGGCTTATCAAGATCGTATAAAGAAAGCAGAAACAGAGCAAAATTATCGTGTTGCTGTACGATTAATATTTCTGCAAACATTAAAATTGTTAAGCGATACAAATCACATAAAATATCAACCCGATTATACAAACCTTAATTACCTGCAGCAATTACATCTATCAAATTTGTATAATGATTTTTCAAAAGTTACACGCAGTTATGAATATGTATGGTATGGAAAGTTTGAAATTTCATCCGAAGCTTATGCAGTAGTAAAAAAAGATTTTCTCATGCTTCAAAATAAAATTGTGTGAGGAAGACATTACCATATATCGGCCTTATTTTATTGGTTATTGCTATTGCATTTTTATTCACTTATAAAAAACCACATTCATTTGATGACCGGATAACCTTAAACAACCGCGATAAAATTCCCTACGGCACTTATGCCGCATATAGTTTACTACAAAAAGAATTTCCACATGCAGCCATTCAAACAAATCGTTATGCGCCGGGTGAATGGAAAATACTTACAAGCGATTCAACAAAACAGGTTTTACTTATCGTTACAAAAATGTTTAATCCTTCAGAACAAGAGCTTGATTATTTAACCGGGTTTATTCAAAAAGGAAATTATATTTTTGTATCAGCGTATGAAATAACAAGCGTGGCAGCAAAGTTTTTTAAACTAAAAGAAAAAAGCCATGCTGATTTTTATAAATTAACCTTAGGTATTCATCATCCATTTAATCCTTTCGATTCAACAGTTATTCAACTTGATTCAAACAGTTTTAAAACGCCTGTATCATATCAATATCCCGGCGCAGATTTTACAAATGTGTTCGCAAAAACAGACAGTGTTTTTACTTATCCTCTTGGTTATTCTGCTGAGGCAAATACAAATCTGGTAGCCATACATTCAATGAAAGGAACATTTTTTTTGCATAATGCTCCTATAGCTTTTACAAATTTTTTTTTATTGTATAATGATAACCGGCAATACTTTGAAAAATTATTAAGCTTGTTACCATCTGATGCTAAGAAAATTGTTTGGGATGAATATTATTTATATCATTATAATAATAACCCTCAGCAGAAGCAGGGAATTTTATCTGTAATTCTGCGGTATGAAAATTTTAAATGGGCGTTTTGGATTACCTTACTTCTATTGTTCTTATATATAATAACAGAAATTAAACGCAAGCAGCGCATTATACCTAATTACGAAAAACCAAAAAACGATTCCCTCGAATTTGTAACAACAATCGGTAAATTATATTATGAAAAAGGTGATCATAAAAACCTTGCAGAAAAACTAACGCAGTATTTTTTTGATTATGTGCGTAATCGTTATAAAATATCTACTGCAGAAATAAACAATTCATTTGTGCAGCAGCTCGCAGCAAAGACAAATAAAAATGTAAACGAAATAAATGCGATTACTGAAAACATTCATACCATTAATTTAAGCCATGCCATCACACAAAAACAATTAATGGATTATTATGAGCAACTTGAAAATTTTTATAAATCAATATAATTATGAGCGAAGAAATTTTTGAGCAAAGGATAAATTTAGATGAGCTGAATAAAGCTATGCTTGACTTGCAGACAGAAATAAAAAAAATAATTGTTGGGCAAGATGATATGGTAAGATTGATAATGGTAGCCATTCTTGCGAACGGTCATGTGTTAATTGAAGGCGTGCCAGGTGTTGCAAAAACACTTACTGCAAGGCTCGTTGCAAAATGTTTACAAACAGGGTTTAGCCGCATACAGTTTACACCCGATTTAATGCCGAGTGATGTTTTGGGCACAAGCATTTTTAATCCCGGCACCGGCAAGTTTGAATTTAAGCGCGGACCGGTTTTCAGCAATATTGTTTTAATTGATGAAATAAATCGTGCACCTGCAAAAACACAGGCGGCTTTGTTTGAAGTAATGCAGGAGCAACAGGTAACGATGGATGGAATTACGCACGTGATGAGTAATCCATTCATGGTAATTGCAACACAAAACCCGATTGAACAGGAAGGCACTTATCGTTTGCCTGAAGCACAATTAGATCGTTTTCTTTTTAAAATAATTGTGCCTTATCCAACTGAAGAAGAAGAAATAAATATCCTGCAACGTTTTAATGAACTAACAGAAGATAATGTAGTGAATATTGTAAATGCAGTAATAAGTGATGAGCAGGTGATTCATTTGCGGCAACTGATAAAAAATATTGTTGTTGAAGAAAAGCTGATTCAATTTATTGCAAAAATTTCTGTTGCTACAAGAAATGATAAATCCATTTATCTCGGCGCATCTCCAAGAGCAACTATTGCTATTTTAAATGCGGCGAAAGCGTATGCAGCTTTATCTGCAAGAGACTTTGTTATACCTGATGATGTAATCTATGTTGCAAAACCTGTGCTTCGGCATCGCATAATTCTTACACCGGAAAAAGAAATGGAAGGAATACCGGAAGACGAAGTGATTGAAAAAATTATTCATTCTATTGAAGTGCCGCGATAATGTTTAAGCGATTTTTTTATTGGCTCCGTTTTTATTTTACCCGATTGTTTTATACAGTTGGTGCGGTAATCGTTGCGCTTTTTGTTCTCACATATTTTTTCCCGCCGCTGCAACAAATTGCTGAGATTGCTTTTTTATGCCTTGCTATAACTGTGGCTTTAGATTTTATTATTGTGTTTGCAGGAAACAAACCAGTAACGGCAAAACGCTTATGTGCAGAGAGTTTCAGCAATGGCGATGAAAACAGAATAAATATTCAGCTAACAAATAATCGTGC
>JAICKT010000076.1 GCA_025927795.1 Parafilimonas sp.
CAATTTTTATTTTCTTGTGGGCTCCATAAAACTTCACTTAATGCTTCAAGCCGTGGAAATAACATGTATTCAACTTTTGCCGGATTGCTCATGTACTCGCTCCAAACATTTGCCTGTGCACCTATAATATATTTTTGTTCTTCCGGGGATAATTCTTTTGGCAAAGGCTCATAATTATAAACGGTTTCAACGGGCAAGTATCCTCCTATTGTAAGGCTATCGCTATTTTTATTTTGTGCGTGGTCAAAATATACATAACTACCGGGCGTCATTATAACTGTATGATGTTGCTTTGCTGCATCAATGCCACCTTGCTCACCGCGCCAGCTCATTATAGTTGCGTTTGGTGCAATACCACCCTCCAGAATTTCATCCCATCCGATTATTGAACGTCCTTTGCTGTTTAAATATCTTTCTATCTTGCGAATAAAATAACTCTGCAAACCTTCTTCATTTTGCAACCCGCTGTCTTTAATTAATTGCTGACAAAAAGCTGATTCTTTCCAATATATTTTCGGGCATTCATCACCACCAATATGAATATATTTTGATGGAAACAATTGCATCACTTCATCCAAAACGTTTTCTAAAAATTTAAATGTATAATCGCTCGGGCAAAAAACATCAGGATAAACACCCCAGCTTTGCTGCACCTGCTTACCGGTTGAATCGCCATTCCATTTTACATCTTTTGCAATTTTTGTTGATGAATCAGGAAAGCAACTTAATTGCGGATAGGCAGCAATTGCAGCAGATGCATGACCAGGCATTTCTATTTCAGGGATGATAGTAATATAACGATCTGCAGCATACTTCACAATATCTTTTATTTGAGCTTGGGTATAGTAGCCGCAATATTTTGTATCATCATTTCCTGTTCCAGGATGATGACCGATGATCGTTCCGTTTCTGCACGCACCAACCTGTGTAAGCTTCGGATATTTTTTTATTTCGATACGCCAACCCTGATCTTCTGTTAAGTGCCAGTGAAACGTATTCATCTTGTGCATGGCGATGAAATCAATGTATTCTTTAATAAAATCAACAGGAAAAAAATGGCGACCACAATCCAGGTGCAAACCGCGATAAGCGAAGCGGGGTGAATCAACAATATTACATTGCTGAACATTTAAGCTATTTGATTTTTCTGTTGGTAATAATTGTATTAAAGTTTGAATGCCATAGAAAACACCTTGCTCATCGTGACCAATGATAGAAATGCTATTAGCATCTGCTTTCATTAAATAACCGCCCGGAACACTTACTTTGTTTGCATCAAATTGTAAAGAAATTTTTCCTTCAGGATACATCTCCTTATTTTGGACTGGTAACGTAAATCCATAATTTTTTTTTAAATAATCATTTAAAAAAGATGCGCTTTTTATTAAGCCTTTCTGTGAATAAAAAATAGTTGTATGATTAGTAATACTAAAACTTCCATCTTTCACTTCAACCTTTGCAGGTTCGGGAATAATGTTGAGTGATGATTGTTGTTGCGCAAAACAAAATGTAACTGGAAATAAAAAAATGATGAGCAAAATGTTTTTCATTATTGATTGTTTAAAACTGGTAAAATAATTTTTGATGCATGTTCGGCATCATGGTAAATTTTTATATCGCTTTTTATAAAATCTTTTTCATCACAATGATAAATATCAATAAACTGTTGCGGATTTCTGTCTGCCAACGGAAACCAACTGCTTTGTATTTGTACCATGATGCGATGACCTTTTTTAAAGCAATGCGCAATTGAAGGCAATTCAAATTTTACTTCTTCAATTTTATCAGGCATAAATGCTGTTGGATTTTCATAACTGTTTCTATAACGACCACGAAAAATTTCTGCACGCACCAGCATTTCATAGCCACCCATTGGGTAAGTATTGGGAGCATCTTCTTCTGCATAAATATCTACATCATTATAACCAAGATATTCAGGAAATACATCTATAATTTTTACAACAAAATCCGCATCTGTTGAAGAAATACTTGTAAGCAAATCTGCAATTACATTTCCTGTTAATGTTACATCACTTGTTAAAGTATCAGTTTTAAATGTGAGAACGTCAGGTCTTCTTTCAGCAAATCGCTGGTCGGCATCCATATAAGTTCGTGAACGATTAAATTGAATTCCATCTTCATAAGGAACAGGTTTATTTGGATCACTGATATATTCGCTAAAATTTTTTTGTGATGTTGGTTTGTTCCAATCCAGTTTTCCATCAGCCTGCAAATACATTGCCTTATCTTCTTTATTTTTTGGCGGCCATTGTGCAAACGATTGCCATTTATTTTCGCCTGTTACAAAAATATTTGCTTCAGCAATACTATCAATACTTCCTTTTCCCAATAAAAAATAATTGAAAAAAGGAATTTCAAAATGCTGCTGATAATATTCTGCCGTATTAGAACCAAACTGAACATTGCCAAGATGCCCGCCATCGTTACTTGCCCATTCTGTATGATACCATGGACCTTCAACAATTTTATTAAATGCTTTGTCAGGATTATTTGTTTCAGCAGCTTTATAACTATTCCATGCGCCCCAGCAATCTTCCGCATCAAATTCGCCGCCAACCCAAAGCATGGCAGGCTGTAAATTTTTTGTTGCATTGCGTGCATCACGTGCTTTCCACCACGCATCATAATTCGGATGACTCATTAAATCTTTCCAGAATGAAATTGTATCACCGGTAAGTTTTGTAAGATTTTTTAAACTGCCTTGTTCAAGAAAAAATTTATAGTTGTCATGATCAGGATAACCAACAGAACGTGCGGGAATATTTGTTGGATGTGTGTGTGGCTGACCAAAACCAGAGCCTAATGCAGAATAAAAATCAAATGCATCCATTTGAAAAAATGCACCGTTGTGATGGAAGTCATCACCAATAAACCAATTGGTAACCGGCGCCTGCGGACTTACTGCTTTTAATGCCGGATGATTGCTTGCTGCAGCCATCGTTGAAAAAAATCCGGGATAAGAAATTCCATATATACCAACCTTTCCATTGTTGTGCGGAATATTTTTTACGAGCCAATCTATTGCATCATATGTATCACTTGCCTCATCGGTTTCTTTATCTTTTTTATTTGGGTTGAACGGACGCACGTTTACAAACTCATCTTCGCTCATCCATCTGCCGCGCACATCCTGTATAACCATTATAAATCCTTCTTTTAAATATTCTTTGGTATATGTGTTCCATAAGTATGAGCTGAAATTATTTTCACCATAAGGCGCGCATGAATATGGCGTTCTTGTCATTAAAATAGGATGTGTGGCTGTTGTATCTTTTGGTATATAAACTGCAGTAAAAAGTTTTATTCCATCGCGCATTGGAATGTAAATTTCTTTTTTTGTATAGTTATTTACAACCCAAGCAGAATCTGCTTCCTGAGCAGATAACTTAACAAAAACAAACAAACATAAACAGGTAAATATTTTTTTCATAGAATAGTTTTTATATTCATTGATACAAATGTAAAGGGTACACAAAAAAATTCCCCCGCAAAATGCGAGGGATTAGGTTATTCAACTTTTGTAATTTTTAAAACATTTGTCGGAAGATGCAAAGGCACCGGCGTACTTCCTGTATTAATTACTACGTCACCAATCTTTATAAAACCACGTTCTTTTAAAATATTTATCTGGTCTTTAATAATATCATCCAAACTTATTTCTTCATCATAATAAAATGCTCTTACGCCCCAACTTAAACTAAGCTGGTTAACAAGCGTTCTCGCTTTAGTAAAAATATATAGCGGAGATTGTGGTCTGTAACTGCTTAACATAAATGCAGTATAACCGCTTTGCGTCATTCCGATTAATGCATCGGCGCTTACATCTTTTGCAATTTTACAAGCATTATAACAAATAGCATCGCTTAAAAAAGAGGGTGAATGTGCAAGTGGTTTCAGATCATCTTCCCGGTTATAACGATATTCAGTTTTTTCTACTTCAAGAATAATTCTGCGCATTGTTTCAACAACCAACGACGGATGTTTGCCTGTTGCTGTTTCAGCGCTTAACATTACTGCATCTGCTCCTTCCAATACTGCATTGGCAACATCTGTAATTTCGCTTCTGTTTGGTTTTACATGATCAATCATGCTTTCCATCATTTGTGTTGCAACAATAACAGGTCTGGCACGATGAATACTTTTACGGATAATTTCCCGCTGTGCCATCGGAACTTTTTCTACAGGTAATTCTACGCCTAAATCACCACGGGCAACCATTACGGCATCAGACTCCAAAATAATATTGCGCAAATCTTTTAATGCAGAAGGCATTTCTATCTTAGCAATTACTTTGCTGGTGGAATTTTTTTCTGCAAGCCGTTGTTTCAAATCAATTATATCTTCTGCTTTTCTTACAAAAGAAAGCGCAATCCAGTCAACTTTTTGTTCTATAATAAAATCAAGATCAATTAAATCTTTTTCGGTAAGTGCAGGTAAAGAGATTTCTGTATCGGGAAGATTAAGTCCTTTTTTAGGTAATAAAATTCCGCCATAAGTAACCACCACCTTTACATCATCATCCGGTGTAATTTCAATAACCACCACTTCAATTTTGCCATCATCAATCAATATCTTATCTCCCACTTTTACATCTTCATGCAGATTTGGATAAGACACATAAATCTTTTCTTTTGTGCCTAATACTTTTTCTTTTGAAGTGAATGTGAGAATATCCGCGTTATTAATTTCAAGCAAGCCATGTTTAATATCACCTACTCTAAGTTTTGGTCCCTGCAAATCTGCGAGAATAGAAACGTTATAAGGTTCTTCACTATTCATACGGTTTATCATCTGAATAATGCTTGCTTTATCTTCATGGGTGCCGTGCGAAAAATTTAATCTGAATACATTAACACCTGCTTTTACAAGTTCTAAAAGTTTTTCATAGGTGTTACAGGCAGGACCAACTGTTGCTACAATTTTTGTGCGGTGAAAAGTATGCTCAATTCCCGCCTGCTTATCCATTTCTTTATGTAAATATTTCTCTATGCCTTCTGACATATTCAAATCCCTAAAGGGGCTTTCTCCATAGTCCCAATTTTCAAATTTTATTATCCTGCCGCAAAGAAAACGGAGTTATTTTTCCTTTAAAGCAGGGATTTAACTCGCTAATATTTTAACGATATTCAGCCAGTCGTCACCAATTTTTTGTTTTTCACGAATAGCAATTTCAAGAGGTGTATAATGCATGTTATTATGCAAAATTCCTACCATTACATTATGCCTGCCTTCTATTAAACATTGTACAGCATGATAACCCATGCGGCTTGCAATAAAGCGGTCAATGCAACTTGGCGGGCCACCTCTTTGTATATGCCCGAGAATAGTTACCCTTGTTTCAAAACCTGTGGTTTTTTCCTGCACCAGTTTTGATACCTCATAAGCACCTTTTGCGTCGGAGTTTGGGTCTGGCTGATAACCTTCTGCCACTACAACAAGATTTACAAGCTTTTTTCTTTTTTCAGATTCGGTAAGTGAGGCAATCATTTCATCTAAAGTAGTATTTACTTCGGGCATTAAAATATTTTCTGCTCCTGTAGCAACACCACTGTGCAGCGCAATATAACCTGCATGCCTGCCCATTACTTCAACAATAAATAAACGGTCGTGCGAATCCGCTGTATCTCTTATTTTATCAATGGCTTCAACGGCAGTATTTACAGCAGTATCAAAACCAATTGTAAAATCGGTACCATATAAATCTTTATCAATTGTTCCGGGAATGCCTGTACAAGGTATTCCAAACTCTTTACTTAATTTATATGCGCCGGTAAAACTTCCATCACCGCCAATTACAACAAGACCATCAATACCGCGCTTCTTTAAATTTTCATAGGCGCGTTTACGACCTTCTTCACTATAAAAATCTTTGCTTCGGGCGGTTTTTAAAATGGTGCCGCCGCGCTGTATAATATTGGCAACAGATCGGGAATTCATTTGATAAATATCATCTTCAATCATGCCGTTATAACCACGCATAACACCAAACACTTCCAGTTCCCTGTAAATTGCAGTTCTTACTACTGCGCGTATAGCTGCATTCATTCCGGGTGAATCTCCACCGGAAGTAAGCACACCGATTTTTGTAATTTTTTCTGACATTATTTGCAACCGAGGTTAATGCTGATGTATTTAATTACATCCACCAAAGTTTTCTCGCTCGAGCCAAAAATAAGGAGTTTTTTGCAGCACTAATTTTTGATGTGAATTATAATCTGAAAAAAGTTATTTGTACAAGGATTTTCTTTAATTGAAATTCCAAGAGAATTTTAGAAAATATAAGCACTTTGGTTTATTGCAAAACTTAAACAACAAACAAATAAACTTACAGAAATAAAAATGTTTTTTCATAGGAAAATATAATTTTAAATGAAGTTATATAAATATGATAACAACTATTTTCGCTTACTTACATGGCGATAAAAGATTATTATAAAATACTCAATGTAAAACCTGATGCATCTGTAGCTTCCATTAAACAATCTTACAGAAAGCTGGCTATGAAATACCATCCCGATAGAAATCCCCAGGATGATTTATCCGCTGTTGTATTCAGTGAGATTGCAGAAGCATATTCGGTTTTAAGTAATCCGTCAGCAAGAAAAGATTATAATTATCAACGTTATAATACTGCAGTTAGTGAGTATTCAAAACCTGCCGAAACAATTGATAAGCTGTTAAACAAAGCAATACGTTTGAAAAAGCAGGTTGACAACATTAATCCTTTTCGGTTTAACAGTGAAGCGTTATTGTATTCGATAAAACAATTGCTGCCGCATGATATAGTTTCTTTGCTTAAAACAAATGAAATACAACAAAAAGAATTTTTAGAAATTATAGCGCGGTGCAGCAACATGCTTACATCTGCACAAATTAGAAACTTATTTCAGTTAATGCACCCTTTATTTAAAAAGCATAGATGGCTGGAACGGCAATTAGATACATTTATAAAACAGCAGGCCAAAAAAGAAAGTTGGGAAAAGAATAAAATAATACTTGCAGTTATAATTACGCTGTTATTATGCGCAATAATTTTTGTTGCAACAAAGAAATAAGAATGTTTTGTACACTTATTATAGTTCGCTATCCAAAATATCTTGGTGTATTTGGTTTTTTTTCAATGATGATTTTTCGCTTGCCATTAATTGTTGATGGTAAAATAAAATTTTGGAAATTAATGGGCAGTGGCAAAAACGGAACATTTGATATTAGGCCTGATCTTAATCAATGGGCTTTGTTATATACAACGACTGAACCATCTGCATATATTCCACTATTTATAAAAAAATATTTTCAATTATTTAAATGCGATCTAAAACAAATTATCATGCAGCCGGTTGAAGGTCATGGTTTGTGGGATGGCAAAAAAGTTTTCGGAGAATTATCAAACCAAAATAATTATGATGGTGTAATTGCCGTGCTTACGAGAGCAACTATTCGCATTACTCGTTTAAAAAATTTTTGGAAAAATGTTAATGCGGTTGCCGATAAAATGCAAACTGCACCGGGTTTTATAATTTCTTATGGCATTGGAGAAATGCCGTGGATTAAGCAGGCAACATTTAGTATTTGGCAAAATAAATCAACCATGAAAGCATTTGCCTACAACATGCAGCAACATGTTGAGGTAATTAAAAAAACGCGCGAAGAAAAATGGTATAAAGAAGAAATGTTTGTGCGTTTTAAAATTCTTGCTGTTAAAGGTTTTGATAAAAATCTTGAAGCAAAAATTTGTAACTTGCAGGCTTCTTATGACTAAGCATAATTCAAACGATCAGTTACTTGCTATCTTTTTAAATCTCATCTAAGCGTATCCAAAACTGCTTCTTGCTCCGCGGCAAACGGAGTTTTATTTCCTTATTTCAAAATAAAATTTATGCTTTCTGATAATAAACAATTATATGTAGAATCTGAGCTTGGAACGCTGAGAAAAATTATCATTCACAGTCCCGATGGCGGTATTGGTAAAATAATTCCGGGCACATTTTCAGATAATTTGTACGATGATATTGTGCACTTAAAAAGTATGCAGAAAGAATATAATCATTATGTGCAATTACTTTTATATTTTCTTGATCCGGAAAAAATAGAATACATAAGACAATGCCAGGCTTCAAATTCCGAAACGAAAGCCAATTGTTTTATTCCCGGAAAAAAAGAATATTTTAATTCTGATAAAGTTTTGGAAGTTCAACATTTGTTAGAGCAAATTGTAAAAGATGAAAACGTAAAGCTGCGGCTTATTTCCGCAGTTTGTTCTTATGAAGAATCAAGCCATAAAATACAACAACAACTTGAGGCAATAAATGATGCGGCATTACTTGCAAAAATTTTAATCAGCGGAATTTTGCCAAAATCTGCAAGCGGGCTGGCAGAAGATCAGTATATCTTCCCTCCTATTCCGAATTTTATTTTTACAAGAGATATCGGTATAATGATCAAAGATCATATTTTGTTGAGCCGCATGGCAACTACAGCAAGAAAGCGCGAATCACTCATTACTAAATTTCTTGCATTATATTTTTTATTTAAAGAAGATATTTCCAAAGTAATTGAAGTAATTGAAGACAGCGATTTCTTTTTATATGAAGAACAGGAACGTAAAGCAAGATTTATAAGTATTGAAGGCGGTGATATAATGATGATACATCCGCAGCATTTGATTGTTGGTTGTAGTGAGCGCACTTCATCAAACGCAATTAATGAAATCATTCATACTATTTTTTCAAATGAAAATTTGGGCATCGAAAAGATCTCTGTAATAAAAATTGCAAAGAATCGGGCGCAAATGCATATTGATACAATTTTTACGCAGGTAAAACGCAACATGTGGGTTTTGTACGGGCGATATTCTGAACACATAATTGCTACAGAAAATAAAGTAAAACAATCTTATCTGCGCAGGTTAATGCATCAACCGGATCTTATAGCAATTGAAGAGCCTGAAGTATTGCAGTTTTATAAATCTTCAAACGAAAAATATACAGCTGAAAAAGATTACAGCTTATCTAAAAAACTTAACGGCATTGAAGAATTATTAAAGCAAATAAGCATAGAAGATTACAACTGTAAAGCTGAAGATGTTGAAATTATTTACAGTGGTGGTAATGAATTTCCTTATGATGATCGTGAGCAGTGGACGGACAGTTGTAACGTTGTTGCTTTGAAAGAAGGCGTTATAGTTGGATATGACAGAAATGATTTTACTGCAAACGCATTTAAGAAAGCAGGGTTTGATATAATTACTACTGCAGAATTATTTAAAAAATTCGACGAAGGTTTAAAACCGCAGAGCCTTGAAAATACATTAATATTATTGCCATCAGCAGAATTATCAAGAGCACGCGGCGGACCCCATTGTATGAGCATGCCTTTACTGCGTGATAAACTTTTATAATTATGCAGAACACAAATAAGATATTAATGATACGACCTGTTGGTTTCACATACAATGCAGAAACCGCTGGTAATAATCTTTTTCAGATTGCAGGTAATGCTGATAATGCGCAGGAAAAAGCTTTAAAGGAATTTGATGCATTTGTTGAAATGCTTAGAAAAAATGATATTAATGTTACTGTAATTAATGATACGCCTGAGCCGCATACGCCCGATTCAATTTTTCCGAATAACTGGATTTCTTTTCATGGAAATAATACTGCAATACTTTACCCGATGTATGCACAAAACAGACGCGCAGAAAGAAAGCAACATGTAAAAGATTTCATCAGCCAAAATTTTAATAGAAAAACTTTAATTGACTTAACAGCCTTTGAAAAAGAAAATCTTTTTCTTGAAGGAACCGGCAGTATGGTTTTAGACAGGGAAAATAAAATTGCATATGCATGCATTTCCCCGCGTACAAATAAAAAAGTGCTTGATTTCTTTTGCGAGAAAATGAATTATACTGCCTGCACTTTTGAAGCGAATGATGAAAGCGGGAACCAGATTTATCATACCAATGTTATGATGTGTGTCGCAGATAAATTTGTTGTTATCTGTTTAGATTCTATGACAAATGAGGACGAGAAAAAACAGGTGCTTAAAACAATTGAGCAAACTTTAAAAGAAATAATTCCTATTTCCTATAGGCAAATGAATTCATTTGCGGGAAATATGCTTCAACTAAAAGATCCGAAAGGAGAAAAATTACTTGTCATGTCTCAGCAGGCGTTTCAATCTTTAACATCAATACAAATAGCAGAACTAAAAAAATATAATCGAATTATTTATTCAGATTTAAAAACGATTGAAACTAATGGTGGCGGAAGCGCCAGGTGTATGATAGCTGAAGTTTTTTAAAATCACATTCAATCATCTCTGTCTTATTTGGGTATCGTAAAAACCAAATCTTTAGTAATGTGTAAAAATTACGTTGCATTTTTACATCGTTGTTAATAAGAAGTACTCTTAGAATCCAATCATCCGAAGAAAAACCAAAAGAAACAATTGCCCCCGTTTGAACTATTACGCTATTGTTTTTTTAAAAGTCTCGCTTAATGCGGGATTTTTTTTGCCTGTACTTAAGCCTAATATATTATCAGTAAGAAAGACATTCAATTGATAAAAATTAAGACATTGAATTGGTTTAATGAAAAATGTAGAATTATTTTATCAATACTTCAATAAGTGCTTTCATGCCGAATATATCTGAATATTTTTTTTAGTCCAATCTGGTTATTTGAAAAACCAAATCTTTTTTAGTGTGTACAAATTACGTTGCATCTTTACACCGTTGTTAATAAGAAGTACACTTAGAATCCAATTATCCAAAAAAACCAAAAGAAACAATTGCCCCCGTTGAAACTATTACGGTATTGTTTTTAAAAAGTCCTGCTTTAAGCAGGATTTTTTTTGCCATCTCTCCAAAGTCTTATTTCCTTATAAACGACGATGATGAACATAAAATTAATGTTTGAATTTTATCAAAAATTAAAATGTGGAATTTTTTTATCTAGATTTATAAAATGGTTTCTATGCCGAATATTTGCGAAAATCTCTTTTAGTCTAATCCGGTTATTTGAAAAACTAAATCTTTTGTAATGAGTAAAAATTACTGTGCATCTTTACATCGTTGTTAATAAGAAGTACTCTTGAAATCCAATTATCCAGAAAAAAACCAAAGAAACAATTGCCCCGTTGAAACTATTACGGTATTGTTTCCAAAAAAATTCTCCGTTATTATGGGGAATTTTTTTTTAATGATTTTAATATACTATCTCAATGTATCCATCAATACAGGCTGAGCACTCATTACAGACAATACAATGCTATCTGTTCCTCTTGGAAGATGATATTTTGTTTTAAAGTTTGATACATTGCCGGGTTTAATTAAATCGGGAAAAACATCTTCATGCTCTTCCACCCTAATACCATTGTGGTAGCACAAAATTTTTACACGTGTGGATTTATAGCCGCAAACTGATGCCGTATTATATATTTTTCCCTTTATAATTGTTGTTCCAAATAAATTCCTTTTGTCGTTTGAAGTTAATTTTAAGAACGCTTCAGGATGTGTTTGTTCTTTTATTGCAAGGCTTTGTTTATTGTCGTTATAATCTTTATCGTCAAATCTTTCTTTGCACGAACTGAGTAAAAGAATTATGAAGCATAAAAAACATAATCGCATAATAAGTTTTTATTCAACCAATAAACGTTTTTTCTATTAAGCTTATTTTAAGCTTCCTGCCCAATCCATACGGCACCGCCAATGCTGCTGCGCAAAGCACCTGTTACAGAAGCAAGCACCGTGTTTTCTTCTCTCCATCTTAATACACCAAGCAATGCCATAATTAATGCCTCTTTATATTTTATTACTTCTGATTCAGGAATTACAATATCAATATTTAATAGAGTAAGTTTTTCTTTTAATACTTCAACTAAAAATTTATTAAAAGCGCCTCCGCCGGTTATTAATAATTTATAGCTATGTAAATTTTGCAACGATTCATCATTCAAAAGATTTTTAACTGAATTAAAAACCTGCTGCGCAATATGTTCAACATAAGTTCTTAATGCATCACTGACATTTATTTTATATGATTGAACAAGCGGATAAATTTTATTCAAACCAAAATCATTTGAAAGAGATTTAGGGAAAGACTGTATATAATAATCGAGCTCATTTAATTTGTTTAATAAAGTTGTGTTGATGCTGCCGGTTGCGGCAATTTTTCCATCTTCATCAAATTCTTTTCCTTTTAAAAGGGCAAGTTTATTTAAAATACTATTTGCAGCGCAAACATCAAATGCAATAAAATTATTTTTTGTTTGAAAAGAAAGATTTGCAATGCCGCCAATGTTTAAATAAAAATCATAACCGGAAAATAATAATTTTTCTCCAAGCGGAACAATAGGTGCTCCCTGCCCGTTTAAAGCAACATCCATATTTCTTAAATCACTTACAACATTAATTCCGGTAAGTGCAGCTATGGTTGCGCCATCGCCAAGCTGCGACGTCATATTTAAATCAGGTGCATGAAAAACGGTATGCCCGTGCGATGCAATTAATTGTACCTGATGATATAAATTATTTTCATTAATAAACTGATTAATTTTTCCTGCCACAAATTTTCCATAATTAATATGAAGCAGCATATAATTATATGCATCAAGATTTTTTGCGTTGAATAAATTCGTCTTCCATTCTACATCATATTCATAACAATTACATGCTTTAATATTATAATTCCATGCGCCACGCATTTCTTCTAATTCTGTAAAAATGATATCCAATCCATCTAAAGAAGAACCGCTCATTAAACCGATAACGTTGTAAACCATAATTTATAAATACTTATTGCAAACTAAAAACATATCTGTTGAATATGTTACTGTAAACCTTTTTTATCTTCGGTAAATGATAACCAATCTTAGCACGCAAGGCAGCTTACTTACCGAATGGATAAGTGAATTGCGCAATATTGACGTGCAAAACAATCGCCTGCGTTTCAGGCGAAATCTTGAGCGCATTGGTGAAGCGATGGCTTATGAAATAAGTAAAACATTTTTATGGCAGGAGCAGGAAATACAAACACCGCTTGGAACACATAATAGTAAAACGCTAATTAATCATCCTGTATTAGCAACCATTTTACGCGCAGGACTGCCGCTGCATAACGGTTTTTTAAATTATTTTGATAGAGCTGATAATGCTTTTATTTCTGCTTATCGCAAGCACCGCAGAGACGGAAGTTTTGAAATAAGTCTTGAGTATTTAAGTTGTCCGTCAATAGACAACCGCATTTTAATTTTATGCGATCCTATGCTCGCAACAGGCTCTTCACTTGTGGCAGCATTGCGTTCATTATTAAACCACGGCACACCATCAAACATACATATCGTTTGTGCCATTGCAGCAACAGAAGGTATAGAATACGTGATAAGAGAATTTGGTGAAAAAATCTATATTTGGTGCGGAGATATTGATGATGAACTAACTGCTAAAGGTTATATCGTTCCTGGTTTGGGTGATGCGGGCGATCTTGCCTTCGGGCCAAAGTCTCAATTCTAAATTAATTGCAGCGATATATGTTTTTGAACAGTCTATATTTACATAATAATCCCAAAACTCATTATGAAATTTCGGTTGCTTATAATTTTTAGCCTGATTACTGCAAATGTTTGGGCACAGGATCCGCACTTCTCGCAATTTTTTTCCTCGCCAATGACGTTGAATCCTGCATACACAGGAAAATTTGATGGCGTTGTACGCGCTGCTGCTAATTATCGCAACCAGTGGCCTACTATTAACAGAGCATACATAACCGGCACTGCTTCTGTAGATTTTCCAATACTTGCGAACCATATTCCTTATACAGATACATGGGG
>JAICKT010000497.1 GCA_025927795.1 Parafilimonas sp.
ATCAAATTCAATTATTCGCTACGTAAACTTTCAGAGTATATAGTTTCAGAAACCTATAAACATGAATGGGACAATTCAGTAATTGAAATCTGGCAAAATCAAAGTGAATGGAAATGTTTGTATAAAATTGAAGAATTTTAAATCTATTATAGACACTTGCAAAAAATATTGTTCTTTTATTCTTGAAAATGTAAGGCAATTAGTAGGTCTTCGCAGAAAAAAGTGCGTTTAATTTCGGGTCGCAATTCTCCAACTTATTCTTTTGGAGAGAACCTCAACACGAAAGCTGATCCAATTTTAATTGGAGGATTAGTAATGGATATTTGGAATGAAAGAGTTTCTTCGATTCGTGAAAAGTTTAAACATTTAAGAACTGTTATTTTAATAAAGTCAAATGATTTATCTGAAGTAGTAGTTTTTGAATTTGAAACCATCCGTTATGATTTAGAACTTTATAAATGGGAATGGAATAAGAATAATAATTTAATTGGAATTGATAAGAGAACAGGTGAACATAAATTTACATGGCAACCTCACGGTTCACAGTTTACCATTATTGAAGATGTACCGGATAAAAAATTAATAATCCAAATTAAAGCTCCTCAAAAACTTAATAAAGACAAAATTCTTGAAACGCTTGGTTTTGATAACTCATGGATAAAGGTTATCAATAAAAGCTAATTTTATTTTGCATTCAGTAGTAATATTTTTTTACTTCAACGTAAACGTCGCACTCTTCACATCTTTTGAATTGCCGCGAATCATTAACCTAAGTAAAATTGAGCATTGAAAATTACTCAACTATCTTAATTCCTTTATCTGTCAACTCTATTTTTCGTTGTTTGTATAAAGAACCAATCGTCATCTTAAATGTTTTTTTACTCATCCCAAAAACAGTATAAATAATCTGTGGATCGGTTTTGTCATTATATGGAAGAAAGCCTTTTTTCGCTTCTAAGAGCTTAAGTATTTTTTCTTCTTCTTTGTTAACTCTTTCATAGCCTGGTTTATCAAGAACAAGATCAATTTTATTATCCTTGCGAATTGTTTTAATGTAGCCTTTTATCTTGTTGCCAACATATAGTTTTCTGTACACTTCATTAGCATGTAACAAGCCTGTATGTTTCCCGTTAATGATCATTACATAACCAAGATCAGTTTGTCGTTGTACATGCAGATCAACTTCTTCTTTTTCTTTAACTGTAAGCACATCATTGCTTATTTGCTTGTCAATTTTTTCAGTTGCAGCAACACGTCCAGTTTGTTCATCAATATAAATTTTTACAAGGTATTCTCCTCCTTTATGCATTCCCGTAAGCTGCTGTGATTTTGCAACGAAAATATCTTTCATTAAACCCCAGTCTAAAAAAGCGCCATGCTCTGTTGTACTAACACATTTTAATGAAACAATATCACCAACAACTCCTTTTGGCTCTTGTGTTGTAGCAATTAAACGATTGTCTGAATCGTGATAAATGAACACTTTGATTTCATCGCCGATTTGCAATCCTCCTGGCACAAATCTTTTTGGTAAAAGAATTCCATCTTCACCATCATCAAGATAAAAACCAAAATCTGTTTTACGCGAAACTTTAAGTGTGTTGTAATTGCCAACTTGTATCATGATGTATAATAATTAAGTAAAGATAAATGGTGATTAAAACAAAAAACCTATTAGGGTTTAAGCCTAACAGGTTTTATAAAATAATAAGATGCTCAATTACTTCAACGTAAACGTCGCGCTTTTTACATCTCTTGAATTACCACCAATCATCACATCAAATTCTCCCGGTTCTGCAATTAGTTTTAAGTCTTTATCATAAAACATTAAATCGCTGTGATTGATGTTAAACACAACATCTTTGCTTTCACCTTTCTTCAAAAATATTTTTTGAAAACCTTTTAATTCTTTTACAGGCGGCGTAATGCTTGCAACTTTATCATGCAAATACAATTCAACTACTTCTTCGCCATCATAATCACCATCATTGGTAACAGTAACCGAAGCTGTTAAACTTTCTGTACTGCTAACACTTGTTTTACTTAATCGAACATCACCAAAGGAAAAATGCGTATAACTTAAACCATAGCCAAACGGGTATAATGGTTCATTCGTTACATCTAAATAATCTGATTTGAATTTATGTCCATCGCCTGGATTCAACGGACGACCAGTATTTTTATGATTATAATAAATTGGAATTTGCCCAACATTTTGCGGAAACGTTGTACTTAATTTTCCTGACGGATTATAATTGCCAAACAACACATCTGCAATGGCATTACCAGCTTCCGTTCCGGGAAACCAAACATCAAGTATAGTATTTACATTTTTATCTTCCCATGTTAATGTCATTGGTCTTCCGTTAAACAGAACAACAACAACAGGCGTTCCGGTTGCCACCAATGCTTTCAATAAATTTTCCTGGCTTTTCTGCAAACTGATATTGATCATGCTGCTTGCTTCGCCGGTCATGTCTGCAGCTTCGCCCAAACAAGCAACAACAACATCTGCTTTGTTTGCAGTAGCAACTGCTTCATCAATCATTTGCTGCGGTGTGCGGCTGTCAATATCAATTTCTTTTCCGAGTGTGTTGGTGTTTGCAATGGTCATTGAATCATCGCTGATGTTTGCGCCTCTTGCATACAAAACATTTACATCACTACCCGCAATATTTTTTATTCCCTGCAATACAGTTATGTCTTCATTATATTCTCCGCGAATATTCCATGTACCCAACATGTTTCTTTGGTTATCTGCCAGCGGACCAATCAACGCAATTGTTCCTGCTTTTTTTAAAGGCAAAATATTGTTTGCATTCTTCAACAACACAAAAGAATGTTCTGCAAATTGTCGAGCAGCCAAACGATTGCTGTCAGTTAAGATTGATGTCTTTGCACGCTCTGCATCACAGTGACGATAAGCATCATCAAACAAACCCATTTTATATTTTGCTTCTAAAATTCTTCTG
>JAICKT010000500.1 GCA_025927795.1 Parafilimonas sp.
AATACTTTCTTTGTTGTAATGTATAAATATGCTGTAATAGTGGCAGGAGGTACCGGCAAGCGAATGGGCAATATGGTGCCAAAGCAATTTTTATTGCTAAAAAATAAACCTGTGCTTTGGTACACGCTTGATGCATTTTTTCGTGCATACAGCGATATAAAAATTATTCTTGTTTTGCCGCATCAGCATATTAAAAAAGGAAAAGCTATTGCAGATAATTTTTTTGAAACCAGCGCAGTAAAAATTGTTGCCGGTGGCGATGCAAGATTTCATTCCGTGCAATGCGGATTAAAAGAGATAAAAGAAAAATCTGTTGTGTTTGTGCATGATGCCGTGCGCTGTCTTGTTTCAGTTCCTCTAATTCAAAGATGTTATAAACAAACGCTTGAAAAAGGAAGTGCTGTGCCTGCTGTTACCGCAACTGACAGCATCCGCATTTTAAATGGCACGCATCATACAATAGCAGAAAGACAGCAGGTACGCATTATACAAACACCTCAAACTTTTTTAAGTGAAATAATTTTACCTGCATTTACACAAGATTATAACGAGGCGTTTACAGATGAAGCAACAGTTATTGAAGCGCATGGACAAGAAGTTTTTTTAACTGAAGGTGAATATGAAAATATAAAAATTACACGCCCTGTTGATATGATGATAGCCGAAAGAATTTTGGAAGAAAGATTAACGCTTAAGCAATCGTAGCGGAAAAGGAAGTGTATTTAAGTGTAACCTGTAATAAGGTTGATTAACAGCACCGAAACCTTTATAAAAAAATTCAATTCCTGCAATATCAGAGCCTTCAAAATCAAGCATCATTCCACTATGTGAAAATTCTTTTATCAGTTCGTTGTATAAAAGTGCGCCTGCAGATTGATGCCTTGCAAGCCCCGTGGCACACATCATTAAATTATAATACCTGCGTTCATCTTTCATCAGCAAAACACATGCAAGCAGTTGATTATTGTTTGCTACTCTTCTAACAACAACATTATTTTCCTGCTGCTTTACTTTACATAATTCCAAAAAGTTTTTGTAATCTTTTTGTGTTATATGTTTAACACGGTTTGCATAAATTTCTTTGAACAGTTCAATAGTTTCTTCTATCTCTCCTTCTTCATATTGCAGTGGAAATTTTTTTGCTTTATGCAGATTTTTTTCAAGATGCGATAAATAAAACTGCTTTAGCACATCATATTTTGAAGAAAGCAATAAAATATAATTATTGCTTTGCTTTGCAGCTTTTATTTGATTTAAATAATTGAAAGAATAATCTCCATATTTAAATGTTTGCTGCAGCAGGCTTATAAAAGCATCAACTTCTTCCTGCTTAAAATTTTTTCCAAATACACCCAATTGCTGAATAAAAGGAACGGCATAACAATATTTAATACCATATTTTTTTCTCCATGGTACGGGCATTACTAAGCTATAATCGTCTGCAATAAATCCATCCCAGTAATCTGCCATGTAATCAAGATAAACACTGCTCGCATAAATAAGCGGGTTGCTGCTGTTCTTTATACAGTCATCCCATTTTTGTTTATCAATTTTAAAAGATGGAAGAATTTCAATCTGCATTATAATAGAATGTTATTGCTTAGATTATTTAATTTAAAAACTTTAAATCATTAAAAGAAACCGTTTTCCAAAAATGTTTTTTACTCAGAATATTTTTAAAATAATTTCTATACATATAAGCAGTTTTTCAGCACTTATTTGCCTTTGCCTAAAAAGATTGTTCTTAAAGTATAAAGCATAATTTTCAAATCAAGCAGCAAAGAAATATTTTCAACATACACCAAATCATATTTCATACGTGCAATCATTTCTTCCACACTTGATGCATAACCAAACTGCACCATTCCCCACGATGTTAAACCAGGCTTTACTTTCAACAGGTAACGAAAATAAGGTGTGCGTTTATTAATCTCATCTATATAAAATTTACGCTCAGGTCTTGGTCCTACAAAGCTCATTTCTCCTTTTAAAATATTCCACAATTGTGGTAATTCATCCAGTCGCCATTTACGCATAATTTTTCCCCATGCTGTTATGCGTGCATCATTTCCTGATGATAAGGCAGGACCATTTTTTTCAGCGTCTTCATACATAGAACGAAATTTATAAATGCGAAACTGCTTGCCTTTATAACCAATTCTTTCCTGTGAAAAAAAAATATTTCCATTCGAGGAAAATTTTGTGCGCAATGCCACATACACAATTAAAGGAGATAATAAAATCAAACTTACAATTGAAAAAGCAACATCACTTAAACGCTTTACGTTTTCCTGCCATGCAGGCATTAACGCTGTATTAATATCTATAAAAACGGCACCGGGTACATTATTTACTTTTATTGAACGTGTAAGAATTTCAAGGTTATCCGGCACCAATTTTATTTCAACATCATAATCACTTAATGTATTTATAATTTTTTCTGTATTCATTTGCTGATGATGTTCAAGCGCAATAATCACCTGGTGAATTTGTTTTTCCTGTATAGTTGCTTCAATATCTTTAATAGTACCAAAACACGGCAATTGCTTTGTTAAACCGTTAACCGAAAAATCATCTAAAGCAATAAAGCCAATTACATTATAACCCGGATTACTAATTGTTTTCAGTTCATTACAAATAGTAACAGCTTTTGCATTATTGCCAATAATAATTGTGTTGAATGATGCTGCATTTTGTTTAAAGCGCTTTACGGCATTGCTTATCATAAACATTCTTCCAATTGAAACAAAAATTGTTTCTAAAATAAACAGGGTAAAAAATACAATATAGAAATAAGTATAGTGTTCTTCATTATCATTTAAAAAAAGTATAAACAGTAAAAGAATGGAACCAAAAAAACATTGTATAACTGTGTCAGTAAATTCTTCCAGCTTTAATCTTTTATGCAATGGCGTATTATATGCACCCGCAATAGCAAAAAGCATAAGCCAGAAAATAATTGT
>JAICKT010000397.1 GCA_025927795.1 Parafilimonas sp.
AAAAGACAATTGAAGAAATAATTAATAAAGTAAAAGCAGCTATCTATCAACAGTCCACTACAGGCAACCAACCCATAATTGTAATCACCGGTGGCGAACCTTTATTGCATAATCTTGATGAACTCACAAAATCACTTCAGCAAAATAATTTCAAAACACATATTGAAACATCCGGTTCGTCTCCACTTTCAGGAAGCTGGAATTGGATTTGCTTATCACCAAAAAAATTTAAACAACCGCTACCAGAAATTTTTACTATTGCAGATGAATTAAAAATTATCATTTACAATAAATCAGATTTTAAGTGGGCTGAAAAAAATGCTGCATTAGTTTCATCAAAATGCAAACTTTATTTACAACCCGAATGGAGTAAAAGCGCACAAATTAATCCACTGATTATTGATTATATAAGAGCAAATCCGCAATGGCAGTTAAGCCTGCAAATTCATAAGTATATTAATGTGCCTTAATTTTTATTTAAAAAAAGGTTAATACCGTTGATGTTATTAAAGTCACGCAGTAATCAAAACTAACTATTGTTATTTTTATAAGACTTCTGCATGATTACAACAGGCTATTAAAATCATAATATTCATTACCTGTAATTACAGATTAAAACGATGGCGCAATTTTTTCTGTTTTCTTTTCTATGAAAAAAGGAGTTACTGATTTTTATAATCTCGCTTATCAATGGATAATTATACACGGCCCTAAAATTCTTATTGCTGTAATTGTTTTTTTTATTGGTGAATGGATTATCCGGATTTTGCGAAAATGGTCACGTCGATTTTTTGTAGCTCCCCGATTTGAGCAGGTTCGTCCTTTTCTTGATGGTTTAATTTCAGTTATATTACAAATATTACTTGTTCTGTTACTGATGCAAATAGTAGGCATACAGTTAACACTATTTGCCGCAGTTGTTGCATCATTTGGTGTTGCTGCAGGACTTGCTTTGTCTGGCACCTTGCAGAATTTTGCAAGTGGTGTTTTAATACTTTTATTGCGACCTTATAAAATTGGAGATAACATTGTTACACAAAGCCAGGAAGGAACAGTTTCATCTATACAATTATTTTATACAGTTGTAGTTTCTTACGATAACAAAACAATCATTGTTCCCAACAGCAAGCTTTCCAATGAAGTTATTATTAACCTTAGCCGTAAAGGAACACGAAGAATAGACATAGAATTAAAATTTAATTATGGTATTGATGCGAATCAGATAAAAAAAATTATTGACGATACAATTCTTTCATCCAAAAATTTATTAACCAACCCTGTTCACCGCATTGTTATTTCAACGCTTGAGCCGGATGGTTATCGTTTGCTAATAAATGTTTGGGCTAACGCACATGGTTTTAATGATACAAAATATGAGCTTCAGGAAAAAATTATGCAAGCTTTAAAACAGGCAGGGATAAAATTGCCCGGTATGTAAAGTGGTTTGCTAACATTTTCAGCTTTGAGTTGACAACAGCACAATACTCAATCCGCTTATCTTTGCCACCCAATTTTAAATTATGTATCGCACACATACTTGCGGTGAGCTTACTATAAATAATAAAGACCAAATTGTAACACTTGCGGGCTGGGTTCAAACAGTACGAAAATTTGGCGCTATAACTTTTGTTGATTTGCGCGATCGCTACGGTATTACACAATTGCTGTTTGGCGAAAATTTAAATAAACAATTAGATGAACAGCCTTTAGGCCGCGAGTTTGTTTTGCAGGCAACAGGTGTTGTAAATGAGCGCAGCAATAAAAATAAAAATATTCTTACAGGAGAAATTGAGATCAATGTAACTGAATTTAAAATTCTGAATAAGTCTGCCGTTCCGCCATTTACCATTCAGAATAATACTGATGGCGGTGATGATTTGCGTATGAAATATCGTTATCTTGATTTGCGGCGCAACATCATTAAACAAAATCTGCAATTGCGTTATGCAGTTAATCGTTCGGCAAGAAACTATTTACACGAGCAGGGATTTATGGATATTGAAACACCTTTTCTTATTAAATCAACACCAGAAGGTGCAAGAGATTTTGTTGTACCCAGCCGAATGAATGCAGGTGAATTTTATGCCTTGCCACAAAGCCCGCAAACATTTAAGCAATTATTAATGGTAAGCGGTTATGATCGTTATTATCAAATTGTAAAATGTTTTAGAGATGAAGATTTGCGCGCTGATCGTCAACCCGAATTTACGCAGATAGATTGCGAAATGGCTTTTGTAGAACAGGAAGATATTTTACAAATGTTCGAAGGTTTAATAAAACGCATATTTAAAGATGTAAAAGGTATTGATTATTCTGAATCTGTTGAACGCATGAGTTGGGAAGATGCGATGTGGAATTATGGAAATGATAAACCCGATATAAGATTTGAAATGAAAATTTCAAACCTGAAAGTTCAAAATCAAAATTATTTCGAACCGTTTGCTGAAACAGAATTTGGTGTGTTTAAAAATGCAGAAACAATCGTTGCGATATGTGTTCCGAATGCAGCAGAATATTCCCGCAAGCAAACAGATGAATTGATCGAATGGGTAAAACGTCCGCAAATTGGGATGGCAGGTTTGGCATTTGTAAAATTGAATAATGATGGAACAATTAAAAGCAGCTTCGATAAATTTTTTAATGAAGGGCAATTAAAAGAACTCGCATCATTTTGCAATGCAAAAACAAACGATCTAATATTAATACTTGCAGGTCGTGAAGAACGCACAAGAAAAGCTATGAGTGAATTGCGCTTAGAAATGGCTAAGCGTTTAGGCTTGCGAAAAGATGATGAATATAAATTATTATGGGTCCTCGATTTTCCTCTATTTGAATATGATGAAGAATTTAATCGTTGGGTAGCAAGACATCATCCTTTTACTTCACCAAAACCGCAGGATATTGAAACAATGATCAATAACAATCCTGTTATAGAAGTTGCAGAAAAATATCTCGATCATCCTTATTCAAAAATTAAAGCCAATGCTTATGATATTGTATTAAACGGAAATGAAATTGGTGGTGGTTCTGTTAGAATTTATCAACGAGAATTACAGGAAAAAATGTTTGCAGCATTAGGCATGAGCAAAGAAGAAGCGCAACATAAATTCGGGTTTTTATTAGGCGCATTTGAATATGGTGCTCCTCCGCATGGTGGCATTGCTTTTGGCTTCGACAGGTTATGTGCTATTCTTGGCGGCAGTGAAAGTATTCGCGATTTTATTGCCTTTCCAAAAAATAATTCCGGCAGAGACGTTATGCTTGATGCACCATCAACAATTGATGAAAAGCAATTGGAAGAATTGAATATAAATATCACAAAACGTAACTGATTCCTGGTTTCTGATCAAAGAAATATTATGATGCATAACTCTTGTATGTTATAGCTTACATGTTGCGTTTATCATTACGGATTTGATGATGACTGCCAGATAATTTTTATTATCAAAGAGCTTATTAAATATTTCGTGACCCCGCAGTTACATTTTTCGAACTACTTTATTGAAGATTTGAAACGGCTGGCAAACTTATTTGTTGCATAGTAGATTTTTCACATAAGCTGTCCTGTATTCCATTCTTGCAAAACCTGTGCTTTATGATATCATTATTTAGCATGCTGAGTTAGCTCCTCTATTGTGCAATTGCTTTGCTGATCTTCGATTTAGGATAAATAGCAGGCGGAAAAATTTCCCAATCCATCAGGTTCGCTCAACATTTCTTTTATCAGCTCTTATGATTTTTGTTTTAATGAAAGGCATGAAATAAGAATGTGCAACAATTTCGGAGGGTAATCTTTCACTCTAAAATATCTTTGTAAAAAATAAAGTATAAAATTATAATTTAAACAGTTAAGGGAAAAGTCATTTCAATAGGAAAATGCTGTATCCGATAGACTGAGGGCATACTCATATAAAAGTTCTATTTTTTCACTATCATCTTTTCATGAGCATCCAGTATTATTTTTAGACTGTCTGTATTATTTTGTTGAGAAAAGCTGGTATGACAAGTCACAAACATACAACAATGAATAAATGCATAATATATTTTGTGCGCTTTTGTT
>JAICKT010000456.1 GCA_025927795.1 Parafilimonas sp.
AAATAATTTAATGCTGTATTAACCAGTATGCGCCGTATCCACGCACTTAATTCTCCTTCTTCCCTGTATCGCGGCAGATTATTAAACACTTTAATAAACGCCTGTTGTAATACATCTTCAGCATCCTCAATAGATTTTGTGTACCGGTAACAAATACCAAGCATAGCAGGCGCAAAATGATCGTACAAGTTTTTTTGCGCTTCAGCAGATCCTTTCAGGCAGTTCTTTACAAGTTGTTTATAATCCATCCGGATATTTATCTAACAATATTTATTATACCAACGTTGCAATCATAAGCAGATTTTTATAAAATCAGCTTAAATTATTTTATTCTATAACAGGCAAAAAAAAGGCTGCCTTTAAAGACAGCCTTTGCATCGAAAAATTTTGGTTTACCATTTATCTACTTCATCAGAAGCGGTATCTGTACCTGCGATATCATCTATCGTTTCTATTGCTTCTACTGTCGTGCCATCTAATGCAGGTACAGTTTCGGTGTATTCGTGATTATAAGAATCAAAATCAAAATCAGGCATCAGTTCTGTTTTCACATAATCCACTGCTTCATTCAGAGCTTTCGCAAACTTATTGAAGTCTTCTTTGTACAAAAATAATTTATGCCTGTCGTAACCATCGTCGTTAAAGCGTTTGCGGCTTTCTGTGATTGTTAAATAATAATCGTTGCCGCGTGTTGCTCTTACATCAAAAAAATAAGTTCTTCTCTTTCCTGCTTTTAT
The DNA here is from genome assembly GCA_025927795.1 of Parafilimonas sp. GTDB lineage: Bacteria > Bacteroidota > Bacteroidia > Chitinophagales > Chitinophagaceae > Parafilimonas. Next base: position 738 of record JAICKT010000456.1, read on the forward strand.
GCGTTTGCTATAAACGCTTTCCATTTTTCTGTCATTATTTTCGTACGCCACTGTTTTTGGTTTTGGTGAATAATGTTACTTGTATCAGCAAATATAATATTGTTTTGCAATTACCAAAATTTAGCTGCATTTAATTTACAGTCTCTTCTTCATGTAATTGCAGATTATATAATTCAGCATAATAACCGTTTGCCGCAAGCAGTTCATCATGCTTTCCTGATTCAACGATGACGCCATCATCAAGAATAAATATTTTATCAAACGGTATAGAAACAAAAATCCGGTGTGTAATAATGATTGTTGTTTTATGATTTAAAAATTCGTTCAGGTTATTTACAATTGTATGTTCTGTTTTTGAATCAACAGCGCTCAGGCAATCATCAAACAACATTACATGCCCTTTTTTTAATAAGGCTCTTGCAATAGAAACTCTTTGTTTTTGCCCACCGCTTAAAGTAACGCCTCTTTCACCCACCATTGTTTCATAGCCTTTATCAAGCGATAAAATTTCGTTGTGTATTGCTGCATAATTTGCATACTGTTTTATTTCATCAGCAGAACTATCTTTCTTTAAACCAAAACGTATATTGTTTGCAATTGTATCGCTGAAAAGGAAAATATCCTGCGGCACATAACTTATATAATTACGCAGGTTTTTAAGATTTATATTGCGAATATTTTTTTCGCCGATAGAAATACTGCCTTCATCAGGATCATAAAATCTTAACAGCAATTGTGCAAGGGTTGATTTGCCGCTGCCTGTTTTGCCGAGTATCATAATTTTTTCACCTGCTTTTACTTCAAACGAAATATTTTTTAAAGCCTTAACACCTGTATGCGAATATGTAAAAGAAACATTTTTAAAAATGATGCTGCCGCTTAAAATTTCATCTTTTTTATTGTGTTTGAAAGGATTGGTTATAATTGGTTTTGTATTCAGAAATTCATTTATTCTTTTTTGTGATGCTGATGCTCTTTGCACCATGCTTGCAACACTGCCGATGGCGCTTACAGGAAACATAAGCATATTTATATATAGTACAAACTCCACAATAATTCCTACCTTATCAGGATTATGCAAAGCCATGTTGCTGCCGATCAAGATAGTTAATAACGTGCTTAATCCAACCATCAATGTCATACTTGGAAAATAAATTGCTTCAACCTTTGCGAGACTTACAGCATTTTTTCTGTATGCTTCACTATTCTTACTAAAGAAACCAAACATTGCTTTTTCCTGCACAAAAGATTTTATAACCCTTATACCTGAATAAGATTCCTGTGCATTGGTTGTAAGATCAGAAAGCAGTGCCTGTACGCGTTCGCTTTTTTTATGAATGATATTATTGATGATATATATCGTTATTGCGAGTATGGGAAGTGGTGCGATTACAACCAATGTTAGATACATATCTTTTCGCAGCATATTTACCAGGCATAGTGTTATTAATGCAATGAGATTGGCTGTGTACATTATTGCGGGCCCGGTGTACATTCTTACACGGCTTACATCTTCTGTTATGCGATTCATCATATCACCGGTGCTATGCGTTTTAAAAAAGCCTGCATCCAGTTCCTGGTAATGATTATAAATTTCATTTTTTAAATCGTACTCAATATGTCGGCTCATAACAATAAGTGTTTGCCGCATAAAAAACATAAGCAAACCGCGCAACAATGCAAGTAATAAAATTGTAAGGCTGCAGACTATAACAAGATTTTTGAAATTCAGGTTGCGCATCCACCTTATTAATACAACTATAGATGCACTATAGTTTTCTTTTACTGAAGTATGATTGCCTGAAATATATTGCTGCACCTGACCAATAACATAACCTGTAACTTCCGGCGCAAGCACGGCAAAATAGTTTGAAACGATTACGAAAATTATTCCTGCTAAAAAGCGTACACGGTATTTCCAGAAATATTTATTTAAAGCTGAAAGATGCTTCATGCGGTGCAAATGTAAATATGTATGCGTTGATTTTTTGCTGATTGATTTTATCTACATATTCTCTGTTTCAAATTGCCAGATGGAATTTGCCACAAAAATTTCTCCGCTATTGATATAAAAATGCTTAAAAATTTTTATGGTTCATTTCAAACGTTATTTTTGCAGCGGAGAGATGTCAGAGTGGTTTAATGAGGCGGTCTTGAAAACCGTTGACCCAAAAGGTCCGGGGGTTCGAATCCCTCTCTCTCCGCTAAGACCAATAAATAAAGATGTCAAAAGCCTGCAAATTCTATTGTTTGCTGGCTTTTTGTTTTGGGAATTTATCAAAAAATACCAAAACATAACAAAATCTCAGTGAGTGATTCGGTGAGTGGTAAAATGAACAAAAAAAATCACTCACTTGACATGGCATAAAACATTCAGAATCAACCTGTATCACTATTGAAAATCTTGTCTCTAAGCAACTGTAATTTCTACATTTGTTTAACCTTTAAAATGTAAGTCGTATGTTAGAGAAAAGTTTGGGCTTATTGTTTTTTTTAAGGAATCCAAGTCCATACAGAAAAGGGCCAAAGCTCATTTTCTTAAGGATTACGGTCGATGGAATTCCAAAGG
>JAICKT010000326.1 GCA_025927795.1 Parafilimonas sp.
CACAAAACTTAATTAATGCGGTTGAAGCCGGAAGCAATTTTGCCTCTGCTTCTGATGCTGTTGTTATAGCAATGAACGATTTTAAAAGCGATTATGAATATCCGCCTGAAGTTGTTTATGCTATTAACCAGGATAATCAACAGGATTATATTAGGGCTGCAGATTTTATTAACGACAGCGATATTGATGTTTGTGTATTACAACATGAATATGGAATTTTTGGCGGCGAAAGCGGCATATATATTCTTTCACTTTTAAACAGGTTAACCACACCGTACATCGTTACATTTCATACCGTATTAAAAGATCCATCGTTTTTACAAAAAATTATTTTGCAGGAAATTGCGGCCGGCGCATTTAAGGTTGTTGTAATGAGCAATATGGCTGCAGAATTTTTAAAAGATATTTATCAGATTTCTTCAGAAAAAATAATATTGATAGAACATGGCGTGCCCGCTTTTGAAGCAAACTTGCAGGTGCAAAAAGATCTTATAAAATTTAAAGAGCGAAGGCTTTTACTTACGTTTGGATTATTAAACCGTAACAAAGGAATTGAAACAGTAATAAAAGCTTTACCTGCAGTTGTTGAAAAACATCCTGATATTTTATATGTTATTTTAGGCAACACACATCCTTCTGTTTTAAGACAATCGGGCGAAGAATATCGTAATTATTTAAAACGACTTGCTGTTCAGTTAAATGTTCAGTACAATGTTTATTTTATAAACAATTTTGTTACAGATGAACAGCTTTTTAGCTGGCTTAAACAGATTGAAATTTATATCACGCCTTATAACAACGAAGCACAGATAACAAGCGGTACTTTATCGTATGCAATTGGTGCCGGTGCAGCAATTGTATCAACGCCATACTGGCATGCACAGGAGTTATTAGCTGATAACCGGGGTAAATTTTTTCCGTTTAAAGACAGTGAAGCTTTAAGCGAAGTTTTAAATGAATTATTAGATAACCCTGAGGAGCATGATTTGATAAAGCATAATGCTTATCAATACGGACAACATTTAAAATGGCCGCGCATTGGAGCAAGATATTGGGAACTTGCTGCTGAAGCCACGCGGTATTACAAGCGGCTTTCAAGCCAGATACGTTATCCTGATGCGGATGATTTTCCTGTTTTTAATTTAACACACATCACACGGCTTACTGATAATACAGGTATTGTGCAACATGCGAAATTTGGAATTCCTAATTTAAAAGAAGGGTATTGCCTTGATGATAATGCACGTGCACTATTAATGGTAACAATGGCGTACCGGCAATTAAAATCTCCGGAAGCAATCAGATTATTGCCGATATATTTAAGCTTCGTTCATTACATGCAAAAAGATGACGGAAACTTTAGAAATTTTTTGCATTTCAACCGCCAGTATCTTGATGAGATTGGCTCTGAAGATTCTTTCGGCCGAAATATTTGGGCATTAGGTTATCTTATACGTTATGCGCCCAATAATTCTTATCGTGAATTTGCGTCTGAACTTTTTTATAGATCAATTGTAATTTTTAAAGAATTAAAATTTTTAAGAGGAATTGCAAATACAATTATTGGCATTTGCCATTATCTAAAGCATTATCATGCTGATGAAGGCATGATGAACATGCTTACAGAGCTTACCGGTAAATTAATGGATGCGTTAAATAAAAACGCAAGCGAAGAATGGTATTGGTTTGAAGATACTATGACGTATGATAATGGAATTTTACCACTTGCTTTATTACACAGTTGCGAGATAACGGGGAGTGCAAAAGTTAAAGAAGCAGGATTAAAAACTTTATATTTTTTAAAGGAAAAAACATTTTCAAAAAAATATTTTACACCTGTAGGTAACAATGGCTGGTTTTCTAAACATAGTAAAGATATGCCTGCTTTTGATCAGCAGGCGATTGAAGTAATGGCAATGGTGTTGTTATTTGAACAAGCTTACAGCGTTACAAAAGATGCTTCATGTATTGAATTAATGTTTACATCTTTCATGTGGTTTTTAGGTGAAAATGAATTGCACATTCCTTTGTATGATCATGAAACAAATGGCTGCTGCGATGGCTTACAATATAATGGCATAAACCGCAACCAGGGTGCAGAAAGTACGCTTGCTTATCTAATAGCGCACCTTACTGTTTTAAAAGCAATGGAAAGTGAATATGAATATAAAAAGTCTGCAGAAGAAAATGCGATAAAACAATTATCACTAACATGAATGTAAAACGTCAATTGTAAATTAAAAATTCTAAATCGTAAATTGAAAATAGCCGTTCTTTCTCCTGTGGCATGGCGCACACCGCCTGAACATTACGGACCATGGGAACAAATTGCTTACAACATTGCAGAAGGCATTACAAAAAAAGGATTGGATGTTACATTGTTTGCCACTAAAAATTCTTATTCATCGGCAAAAACAGATGGTATAATTGAAAAAGGCTATGAAGAAGATAAAACGGTTGATGCGAAGGTTGTTGAGTGTTTACATATCAGTTATCTCATGGAGCAGGCTTCTTCATTCGATTTAATTCATAATAATTTTGATTTTTTGCCGCTTACTTATTCGCAGTTAATTAAAACACCAATACTCACAACTATACATGGCTTTTCATCAGAAAAAATTATTCCTGTTTATAAAAAATACAACAACAATTCTTATTACGTTTCTATCAGTAATGCAGACAGGCATCCATCTTTAAATTATATTGCTAATATTTATCATGGCATTCAAAAAGAAAAATTTGAATTTGTACAAACGCCAAAAGATTACTTATTATTTTTTGGAAGAATACATCCTGATAAAGGAACTTATGATGCTATTCAAATCGCAAAGCAAAATAAAAAGCAATTAATTATTGCGGGTATTATACAAGATGAAAATTATTACAACGAGAAAGTAAAACCATTTATAAATAATGATGATATAATTTTTGCAGGACCTGCCAATGCTGAAGAAAGAAAAAAAATACTGGGCAACGCATCAGCTTTATTACATCCTATTTATTTTAATGAACCATTTGGCTTAAGTGTTGCCGAAGCTATGTTTTGCGGCACACCTGTGATCGCATACAATCGCGGCTCTATGCCTGAATTAATAGAAGATAAGCTTTCCGGTTATCTTGTAAATAATATTGATGAAGCAGTTGACGCCGTAAAGAAAATATCAGCGATTAATCGTAAAGACTGTTATAATTATGCAACTGAAAAATTCAGTTACGAAAAAATGATTGATGCATATATTGAAGTGTATAAAAAAATAATTCAATCAGCTTAATCCGTTACTTGAAAGAATTTTTTCAAGCAACGGTTCAAGCGGAACTGTTGCAAAGCCTGTTGCATAATCACTCAATCCGTAAGGAATCACCAATTCATTATTATGTATAATACTGCCGCACGTATATAAAACATTTGGCACATAACCTTCGCGTTCATCATCCTTTGCAGTTAATAAAGGTTCTTTTAACCTGCCAATTTCTTTTGTTGGATCATTCAAATCAAAAAGACTTGCACCCAAACAATACCTGCGCATGGAACCAACACCATGTGTTATAAGCAACCAGCCTTTTTTTGTTTCAATAGGAGAGCCACAATTACCAATTTGTATAAATTCCCACGGATGTTTTGGCTCTTGTAATAATTGCGGATTTTCCCACACATTTATTTTATCAGAAAACATAATGTAATTGTTCACACCATCAATGCGTGAAAGCATAGCATACCTGCCATTTATTTTGCGCGGGAACAAAGCGAGATTTTTATTTTGTGCGCCTTTGCCATATAAAGGCATCGCTTTAAAATCATAAAAATTTTTTGTTTCTAAAAGTTTTGGCTGAATGTTTAAACCATCATACGCCGTATATGTAGCATAATAAGTACAGTTTCCGTTATCTTTAAATTGAACGAAACGTGCATCTTCAACACCTTTAATTTCAAATTCTGAGATTGGAAAAATTACGCGGTCTGAAATATCTGTATCTAAAGAAAAATGAATGTAGTGATAAGAATCAGCAAGCCATAAAACTCTTTCAAGCCCAACTTTCCATTCTTCACTGGCATCTTGTTTTAATGCATTCACTGTTTTCTTTAATGTGCTGTAATCAAAATTTTCGGGTAATTTTTCCTGCAACGCTTTTATCAAATCTGTGCTAATATCATCCAACGATTCTGCTCTTGCAAAAACATCTTTTTTATAAACGGCATTGCGTATTATATCCGCTTCATTAATTAATAAACCCGGGCTCGACATAAGAATATTGTTATCCATATCAAGCGTTGCCCTTCTGAAAACAATAGAAGAAATATGTCCTTCACCCACAGCGCGAAAACTCATTATCACTCTTTTTTCGCCTTCATGCAAATCAGATTGGTCTGGCGCTTCCACAATTGAAGGATTAAAAAATGCTGCAGACTCAATTGAATACTCATGCGTAAAGTAAGAGCCAATAAGCATTTTGCGGCTTAATGATAATTCATCTTTATTTATATTCAGCGAAGCAATAGTGTTTGAAACGGCATCACAATTTTTTTCGAATATGCGGGTTATGTTACGATGTCTCCTGGCAAATTCTCTTAAGATAGATGTTAATGCTTCCTCTACGCATTCATCACTCATGTGCATTACGGCAGCAATAACATTGCGTGCTCTGTCTTCTCCGTTATAAAAAAAGCGTGCAATTACGCGTTTCAGGTCAGGATAAATTTTAATTTGTTTTCTTACAAGTGGCAGTCGCATATTAATTGGATTTTGTTGTTGCATTGCTGCGGAAAGATTGAATGAAACAGTTAGTTATGTTATTATAAGAACGACAAATAACTATTATGCTGTATTTATACAGGCAATTTTTTTTTATGCTACACAATTGGTGGTGGTTCATTCGACTGTATGTTTTTGCGTTTTCTAAAAGCAACTCTTGTTATTAAAACAAAGAGCACAGGAATTATAAAAATCCCCAATAGTGTTGCAAAAAACATTCCACCCAGAACTGTCCAGCCAATTGTTGAGCGTGCCATAGCTCCTGCACCTTTTGCAAATGCGAGTGGTGCCACACCAAAAATAAATGCAAGCGATGTCATTAATATTGGTCGCAAACGCAGCTTAACAGCTTCGAGTGTTGATTGTAAAATATTCATGCCTCTGTCTACTCTTTCTTTTGCAAACTCTACAATTAAGATTGCATTTTTTGCGGCAAGACCAATTAGCGTTATCAATCCAATTTGTGCATACACATTATCGCTGAG
>JAICKT010000615.1 GCA_025927795.1 Parafilimonas sp.
ACAACCACAATAAGCCAACGCAACAAATCCGTCCAGAAATTTCTTTCTGCATTGCTTACGCCCAGCCAGTTTAAAAAAGAAGTGAATAATCTTCCCTGACCTAAGCTCAACAGCATAGTAGCAATGATTAGCACAATTAAAATCAAAGTAAGCTTAATAGCTCTTAGGCGCCTGTGCACAAAATTACGCTTACGTTTTACCAGCAGCGATGCATCAAACGTGCGTATTATGCCAAGCATGGCGTTTGATGAATAATATAATGCAAGAATAAAACCAATTGAAAGCAATCCTGTTTTTGGTTTATTAAACAAATCGAGCATCGTGGTCATAATCAAAGAACGGCTTTCTGTATTTGGCATAACGTCTTCAATGAACTTAAATAATTCATCCTGTATATTTCTTGCAATTGGGAAATAAGGTATCAGTGTAAACAAAAAAATTGCACCAGCCGGCAAAGCCATAATAAAATTAAATGCAATGGCAGCAGCACGATCTCTTAATCCAATACGCGTAACTTGCTTTCCAAAAAAACGTGCAACATCATAAAAACATAAACCGCTAAAACCAGGCAGCACCAATGTTTTGCTCCGTTTAATTAAAAATTTAAACGGCTGATGTGTTGCTATAAAGTCTTCAAACTTTGTCAATGTAAAAGCCCTTTGTTTAAACTGTCTTTATGCAGCCAGTTATTTAATGCCTGCTGATAAAGTTTTGCATATTTTTCATGTTCTGCAAAGTTATCTGTGAATTGATGATAACCGCTAAAATCGCTTTTAGCAACAAAAAATAAATAATCAGTTTTTGGCGCATTTAAAACCGCATCTATAGTTACAGGTTGCGGTGTGCAAATTGGTCCCGGCGGCAAGCCTTTATTTATGTAAGTATTATAAGGTGATGGCATGTTGAGGTAGCCGTAATAAATTCTGGTTAATGCAAAATTTTTTAAAGCGAATTTTATGGTTGGGTCTGCCGCCAACGGCATGCCTTTATGCAAGCGATTTATATAAACGCTGGCAATATTTTCTTTCTCATCATTCTTATTTGTTTCTTCTTCTACAATTGATGCCAGCGTATAAACTTGCTTTGGAGTTAAATTTTGTGCGGCTGCTTTTTGCTCGCGGTTATCTTTTTGCCAGAATTTTTCCTGCTCACTTTGCAAACGCTGTAAAATATTTTTTATGGATGTGTTCCAGTTTAAAAAATAAGTGTCGGGAATTATAATCGTCATTAAAGTATTTGTATCAACATTCAACGCTGACAAAGAATCATTGTTTGAAAGAAACTGTAATGCAGTTAGTGAATCGGTTGAAAAATTTTTGCCAATAATTCTTGCAAGATCTTCAACAACACGAATCTTTTTAATTGTTAATCGTACAGCGCTTTGCCGATTGTTTCTTAATGTTCGCACAAAGGAAAAAAGGCTTTCTCCTTTTTTTATTTCAAAACGACCGGGCTTTACATGTTGCCAGGCGTTTGCTTCTTTTGCAAAAAAATTAAATATAGCTATGCTGCGGATTATGTTTCCTGTGTCAAGTTGATACATGATTTGCTGCTGTGCCGACGGAGAACTTCTTACAAAAACATATCGCGATGAATTACCAAATTTTGTAGCCGGCGCAAATAAAATCCAGGATGCAACTACAATGATTATTAAAATAACAATTGCTATTAAACCGATTATTTTTTTCATCAGTAAACAAAATTAAAGCCCATGATTTAAATCACGGGCTGAACAAATAAAGCATTTACAAATGATAAAGCGGCTGTACATTTTTTACCCAGTACTCAAATACACAGATTTAACAAACTTCTTGCATTGGCGTTTGTTACTTGTTGCAAAAGCAGATTTTATTTTGTAGTATAAATA
>JAICKT010000045.1 GCA_025927795.1 Parafilimonas sp.
AGTTGTATACGTGATTATATTCATGTATGCGATATTGCAAACGCACATACTTTAGCACTGCAATATCTCATCAACCAAAAAAATGTTTCTGCTTGTGATATATTTAATTTGGGAAGCGGAAACGGTGTAAGTGTATTAGAAGCAATCCATGCTTTTGAAAAAATATCAGGCAAAAAATTAAATTATAAAATTGGGGAAAGACGCCCCGGAGATGTAATAGCAATTTATGCAAATAACGATCTTGCTGTAAATAATTTAAACTGGCAAATAAAATACGATTTGGATGAAATGATGCGCACAGCCTGGAAATGGCAACTTACAATAGAAAAAGATGAAAAGTTAATGGAGCAGCAAAACCATGTTTTGAATTAAATTGCAATGTTATCTTAAAGAATCTTTATTAAACTTTAGACTTAATTACAAATCTTATAACTGGTTTTTAATTTCTCACAAAAAATACCCTGCATGCAAATTGACGATAGGGAATTATTACAACAGTTCAGGCAACCGGAAACAAAAGAAAGGGCATTTACAGCAATCATAAAAAAATACCAGGAGAAATTATACTGGCATATAAGACGTATGGTGGTTGATCATGAAGATGCAAATGATGTTTTGCAGAATATGTTTATTAAGGTTTGGAACGGGCTTGAAAATTTTAGGGAAGACAGCCAGCTTTATACCTGGCTTTACCGTATAGCCACCAATGAAAGTTTAACATTTTTGGAGCAGCAAAAGAAAAAAAGTACTGTTAGCCTTAGCGATGTAGAAACAGGATTGGCAAATAAAGTAGTTGCCGATAAAAATTTTGATGCTAACAGGCTTGAGTGGAAACTACAACTTGCCATACAGCAACTGCCTGAAAAACAAAAAGTTGTTTTTAATTTAAGATATTATGACGAAATGCCTTATGAGGAAATGAGCCGCGTATTAGATACGAGTGAGGGAGCTTTAAAAGCCAGTTATCATCACGCTGTAAAAAAAATAGAGGAATTCATTAAAAATAATTAAACGGCGGACGATTATAGGCGTCCAAAAACCATAAATGGCCGATAACATTAACATATTTGACGACGAATTAAAGGAGCTTGGTGCAAACTCATTAATTAACGCCAGCAGAAATAATATTTATTTTTTGCCTGGTGATTTCTTTATTAATCTTTCAAACAATATTACAAGACAAATCTGGTTAAATTCTGTACCTAAAATAAATCCGTATTTTATTCCGGCTGGTTACTTTGAAAATTTATCGGAAATAATTTTGGATAAGATTGCTATAGATTCAAAGGAATTACTTAGCTCGGAAGGTTTGTATAATGTGCCTGATGGTTATTTTAACAATCTTGCAGAAAACATTCTTCAAAATATAAAAGCAAAAAATAACAGCATTCAGCAGGAATTGGAAGAACTATCGCCGTTGCTAAGTAAAATACCTAAAACAAATGTTTATACAATTCCTGCAGAATATTTTGAATCTCTTACTGCAACACCTAAGCAAGAAGTACAGCCAGCAAAAGTTATTTCAATAAAAAGTAAACCCCGTAAATGGATTGCATACGCAGCTGCGGCATGCATTGCTGCTCTTATGTTTGGTGGCGGATATTATTATATGCAAGGCAACATTTCTAACAATAATAATAATATTTCACCGGCACAAAACCAGATTGCCGATGTAAAAGTAAAACGGGCTATTTCACAACTTTCTGATGCTGAAATTGACAATTATTTAAATGATGATAGTTCTGAAGTTTATACACCTCAGAACGATGTTGAGGATATAAACATTAAATCATTTTTGGAAAACATGTCAGATGAAGAAATAGAGAACTACTTGCGTGAAAATTCTGATCCTGGTGAAAACACGAAGGGAAGTTAAAATGAAAAAGATGAAAAAAATATACGCTTTATTATTATTTTTATTTTTTCATAGTTATTTTTGCTTTTCGCAGCAGCCACCTAATGATAACGATGATCAGCGGGTAGAGGTTCTTAAAAAAGCTTATGTTGCCGATGAATTAAATCTTTCTCCGCAGGAGGCAGAAAAGTTTTGGCCGGTTTATAATAATTATCAAAACGAAATAAAACAAGCAAGAAAAGAGAATCCGAACGATGAGGTTGCTTATGAAAAGAAGGTCGTTGAAATTAAACAGCGCTACCAGGGAAATTTTAAAAAAGTTTTAGGTGGCAACGGACAAAGAGTAAATAAAGTTTATACAACAGACAAGCAATTCCGGGATATGCTACGGAATGAACAACAGAATAGACGACAACAACAAAATTTTCAACAGCAGAAAAAACAACAACAATTTCAGCCGCCGCCAAATAAACAGCGTAATAATGGTAATGGACAGAATAAAAACAATAAAGATTTAAACGGCGGGAATAAAAGAAATCATCACCCGTAAAGAAATTTTCAATAGGTGTTTTTCATAGGTTAGCAACGGCCAGCTCTTTTTAGGGCGGGCCTAATTTTTTTTATAGAGAATCTTGCAGGGAATCTTATAGAAACTGCGCTTTTATTTCATCAAACGATTTATCAGCAGGGAAAAAAGAAGTTAGTTTTTCAATTACTGATTCTACCACTGCATCGGGGCAACTGGCGCCGCTGGTAATTAAAATTTTTACAGGTGTTGAGGTGGGAAGAAAATCATGCGTAAGAAATTCCTGTTTTGTTCTCCAGTTACAATGTAATATTTCTTTAGATGAAATTATTTTATCAGCACTATCAATAAAATAAGCAGGAAGTTTTTCTTCACATAATTCAACAAGATGAGAAGTGTTACTGCTGTTATAACCGCCAACAACAATTGCAAAATCTGCCGGTGTATTCAGCAAAGCACTAACGGCAGTTTGATTATCATTGGTTGCATAACAAAGTGTATCTCTTGTATCAGCAAAACGTTCCTGTATATTTTCCTCACCAAAATGGTAATGATTTTTTACAATTTGTTTTAAATATTCAGCAATAGCTTGTGTATCGGTTGCTAATTGTGTTGTTTGATTTACCACTCCAAAACGTTGCAAATCTTTTGTTACATCGAAGTTTTTCGAATAACGACCGGCAAATTCAGTATAAAATGATTCTGCTGATTTTTCGCCGGTAATATATTTACCTAATTCAACAGCTTCCTTCATATCATTAATAACAACAGAAGGTGTTTGTGATGAGGCATGCGAAAACGTAGCGCGTGTTTCTTCATGTTTTGGTTTGCCATGCACCACAATACTGTAACCCTTCTCTGCTATTTGCGTACTTCGGTTCCAAACCTTTTCAACAAATGGGCAAGTAGTATTATATTTTTCTGTTTGAATACCTTTCGCATTTAAAATATTTTCTATTTCAAGCGTAGTTCCAAATGCAGGAATTAAAACGATATCATCTTCATTCAATTCATCAAAAGAAATTAATTGTTTGCCTTGTGTATCCTGTAAAAATTTTATTCCTTTTTCCTTCAGGTCAGCGTTTACCTGTGGATTATGAATCATTTCACTCAATAAAAAAATTCTTCTGCCCTGATTTTCTTCGATTGTTTTAAAAGCAATTTCAATGGCATTTTCAACTCCATAACAAAAACCAAAATGCCGTGCGAGGTAAATTTTTAGCGCACCAAAATCAAGCAGCGTGGGAGAAAAATCTTTTTTTAATTTATCAGCCGCTTTTCTTTTTTGCTTGATGGCACTGATAATTTCACTGCGATAAAAATTCGGAACAGCAAACTGCTTCATAGAAGCTGCAAAGTTAATAAACTTGAATCCAATGCTTTATTATAGATTCATTAAATGATTTATTTTCAACCATGCAAATCCAAAATATACAAGACGTCATTGACCAACTCACACAAATAACAGAAAAATGCAAGGCGTCGCAAAACAGAGCAGGATACTTTGCAACTTTATACAAACGAATGACGGTTGCTGTGCGTGATGGCATCAATGCCAATCAATTTGAAGATGGAGGAAGAATGGAAAAGCTGGATATAATTTTTGCGCAGCGATATCTCGATGCATATTCATGTTTTTTTGCAAAACAACCCTGCTCAAATTCATGGCAATTTACTTTTGATGCGTGCACAGATAACTCGCTAATTGTTTTGCAACATTTATTGTTAGGCATTAATACACATATCAATCTCGACCTTGCTATTGCATCTGCAGAAGTTGCTCCCGGTGATAGTATTCATGCATTGCAAAATGATTTTAATCGTATAAACAGTTTAATCAGTTCTTTAATTGATGATATACAGGAATGCCTTTGTAAAGTTTGGTTACCTATGCGCATGCTGCTAAGAATTGCCAATGGCAAACAACTGCCTGTTTTAAATTTTAGTATTGCCAAAGCAAGAGAAGTATCATGGTCAAACGCTGTAATGCTTGCAAGCATGAATGCTGAACAGAAAAACATTTATATACAACAAATGGATAGCGTTGTGAAATTACTTGGAGAAAAAATTAAGTCGCCGGATATAGCAACACGCTTTATGTTAGAAGGCATTCGTATTACAGAATATAATGATGTTACCAAAACAATAAATCTTATTGATACAACTGTTGTGAATTGATTACACAACTTTTGGCTGATGTTGAATGATAAAAGCAATCAACTCATCTAATGCAATGCCTGCTCTTTCACACGCATCATTAATATCTTCCCTTGAAACATTGGCTGCAAAAGATTTTTCTTTTAGGCGCTTCTTCACACCTTTTATATCCATCGCTTCATAACCATTTGGCCGCATTAAAGAATATGCATGAATTAATCCGCTTAGTTCATCAAATGCATACAACATTTTATCCATTTTTGTTTGAGGTATCACACCAAAATGCAAATGACCATGACTTGCAATGGCACGTATAATTTCAGGGTCAACATTTCTTCTTTCCAGTTCTTCAATAATTTTTTTGCAATGTGTTTCGGGCCACTGATCCCAATCTGCATCATGCAATAAACCCGCAAGCTCCCATCGCCAAATATCTGCGTCATTTAAATTTTCTTTTTCTTTTGCCCATGCATGCATCAGTGCTGCAACTTGTTTCATGTGCAATTTTAAACGCTCATTTTTTATCCAGTCATTTAATAAATCTTCTGCTTCCTGTTTTGATAAAACATTTCCTTTGTTTTTTTCATCACCAAAAACATCGCGACCTAATAATAAAGACATGGTTTTTATTTTAAGCAAACGTACTATTCATTGCTAAATTCTGAATGAGTTTGCCAATGTGTCTGATAAAATTTGAAAAATAATTATTTCTTTACCTGCAAATATTGCTGCAGCGCCTTTACATATTCTTCAAAAGCTTTAATGCCTTTCGATGTTATTTTACAGGTAGTGTTTGGGTAGTTGTCTTTAAATTCTTTTATCACTTCAATATAACCGGCTTCTTTTAATTTTTGCACCTGCACGCTTAAGTTACCGGCGGTTGAATTTGTTTTTTCTTTTATAAAAGTAAATTCAGCCTGCTTCACACTTAACAGCAAACTCATTACAGCAAGCCGTAACTGAGAATGTAATATTGGGTCAAGGTCTTTAAACATTATGCTGTGCTTTCATGTTCTTCAATTCAAAAAAACATTACATTAAAGGTTGTGCTGTTGCTTTTTAAAATGTGCCCTTAAAATAAACCCGGGAATAAGCCAAACCATTACAGCCATTACTGCAAGCAATAAATAAATATTTACATTTTGCATAAAGAATGAAGCAATGGAAATCAACATGCAAATTATTCCGCAGATAACATGGTATCTGAATTTAGTAAGCATGCCGGTGATGAAAGCAGCAAGAGAAGTAAGAAACAGAATTATAGTAATAATAATATAACCGGCATTTGCAAAATTGCCACACAAAGCTGCAAACACAGAAAGAAAATATCCGAGCCATACATAATCTATAGACTCATCAATATATGTTTTGGCTTTTTTCTTTTTTTCTTCTTTGTATTGAATCCATCCCTGTAAAAAGAAAATGGGCGTCATTAAATAAAATGGGTCGAATGGAAAAGCCAGCATTTCTTTTTCACGAAAGTATGTGAGCAAACTGCATATAGTTATACTAAAACCATATACTAATCCACTAATACCGCTTTCATAAAAATATCCCTTCGCTTCATAAATCATGCGGTTAATCAGCTTCAAACTTTCTTCATTCGATAACTGTTTTTCTTCCATAAAAAAAAGTTTTATTGTTGTTTATATTTTGCACGCAGCAAATAACCGGGAATAATCCATGCAACCAGCATGGCAACTGGTATCAGTAAAAACTGGTAATCGTAAATGGTAATAAAGCATGATATGATGCACAAAATCCAGCAGGCAATTCCACCAATAGTTAATGGTTTAAAACGCACAATAACACCGGTTAAAAAAACAGGCATTCCATATATCGCCAATAAAATATGAATGATGTGTGTATAATATTCGCCGGTGGTAAGCAGGCCAACTATAAATCCTAATAAAATAATTACAATTGCAAAAGTTATCCAAACATAACCAACAATACTATCGGTGTAGGTTACAACTTTTTGCTGCCTTTGTTTTTTGCTTACATAAAAATATTGATAAATAAAAAATGGGATGGTTACTAACCAAACTATATAATGATATTCATATTGAAAAACATGCAGCAATAAAAACTGCAAAAGACTGCAGATAAAAACCAGCCATCCCCACATCAAATACATTGAGCCATCTTCAGCATATTTATCTTTTGCACGATTAATCATGCTTTCAATAAGCTGCAGACTTTCTTGTGGCGTAAAATTGTTTTCCGGATTTTCCATTTTATTAAGTTGAAGTATTTAGATGAGCAATTGATTGGTTGAAAATTAAGCTTATCAACCAATCAACTTTTCAACTTAATATTATTGACATGCTGCCAGCATTGCTTTACTCATATCCAAACCCCAATGCGGATACAATGGTTTTTGCTGTTCTGCTGAACCTAAATCAACTGCTTTTTGAAAAATTGGTTTTGCTTTTTCTTTGCCGCCGCCAAATTGTTCAGGCGTTCCAAATATGCCCATGCCTTGTAAATAATATGCACGCGGGTTATTTGGATTTAGTTGCATTGCTTTTTGTAAATCCTCGTTTGCCTGCGCACCAAAAGTCATGTAACGGCTTTGCGGGTCAACGAGCATTTGTTGCGTGGCAGCCATGTTACGAATAGTAAGAATTTCAGATTTTGCAGAATCATCGGTTGCAATTGCATCTGCTTTATCCAAAGCAGCATTAATACGACCAGCCAATGCAGTCATCGTGCCTGATAAATCTGAAACTTTTATTTCAGTTACGCCTTTAGGGTCCGGATAATATTTCCATCCTTCAGTTGCCAATACCAATCCTTCCCAATAATATGGAAGCCATTGTGTTTTTTCTGCATCTCCAATGCGCTGAAATGATGCAGCAGCATTTTCTAAATCAGCGGCGTTTTTTGCGCTGTCAAACAGCGATAAACTTTGCTTCATTGCATTCATGTATTTATCGCTTTGCGAATATGCAGCAACAGAACTTACAATTGCTGCAATGAATAATAATTTTTTCATGAGTGTGATTTTATATTTTATTGTTTTGTTGATTTTTTAAACGTTCATATTCCTGCGCTGCAGTAAAAACATTATTGCCCTGATAGGCATTTATATATTGAAAAAGAATGCCAACACCCCATCCAAGCATTGGCCAAATTGGCCAGAAATAATTTCCCGGTCCTGTAGTAAAATACCAAACACCAATTAAAAATGCATTTACAAAAACATAGACAGAAAAACTCCATTTAAAAGAAGCTCTTTTTTTTGCGATTTTCCAAAGCATATCGTCATGCTGATTGTTTTGCATAATTGTTATTTTTTTATTTTGAATGTATTATGATAAATAAATGCAAGCACAAGCCCGGATAAAATATATTGAAGTATTGTAAACGTTATCCATTCTGCAGCCACCGAAAGCGGTATTAACTCTGAGCCGGCATACGCGGTAAGTGAAACATTAAGCCCCATCCATACACCAATAAATAAACCGTATTTTAAGCCTTCGGAAATAGTTTCTGTTTTTTCCCAGTTAGCATAAATAAATGTAAAAAAGAATGAGCCGGTTAAACTAATTAAAATAAAAGCCCACAGGCGGCTTATAACATGCGCATGCAAACTGCCTGCTAAAGCTTTATACGTATTGCCTAAAATAACATGATGTATTAAATATCCTGTAAAACTGTTTACAACGTACACACTAAGCCAGCCTAAAAAAAATTTTGCTTTCATGTATGTTGTTTTAAATGAATATTTATTCAGTTTTAATTATAAATTATTGTTGATGGCATCCTGACTTCTGTCAATTCCCCAGCTTAAAAAGCATCCGATAAAATAAAACCGCGTTGCTGTTGGCAAAATCGGTTGTTTATTCATTCCATCATAAGAATAATTGTAGCCATAAATCTGTTTTTGACCCAACACATTATTTACGCTCGCAAATAATACAATAAATGTTTTTGCATTTTGTTTACCGATACTTGGTACATACTCTGCGCTAAAACCCATGGAATTATAATTAGGTGTTCTGCCTTTATCGGCAATGCTGTATTTGTTGTCAGGATAATTATATAAAAAATCATAGTAAGGGCGACCCGTTGCAAAACTATAAGTTGCATTAAACCCGGCTTTCCATTTTGTAACGAATTTTTTTACAACGAGCGAAGCAGTATGCTTTGCTGCAAAATTTGGCTCAAGTTCTGCCGGGTAATTTTGAAAATCTCTTTTTGTATCCAGATAAGAATAACTTATCCAGTAATCAATATTTTTAAAAGTTTTCTTATCGCGCAAAAACAATTCAACACCTTTTGCATAACCTGTTCCATCATTATTATAGGTTGGAAAAGTTTTAACCAGGTCAGCATATTTTTTATAAAAAGCTTCTACGCGAAATATTCTGTCGTTTGTATTCCGCTGATAATTGATTATGTAATGCGTTGCTTTTGTATAACCAAGTTGTGTTGAATAAATCAATTCATTTACTAATGGCTTTTCATAAAACACACCGTAAGCTGCAGAAATTTGCGCACCTTCTCCAACTTTATATGCGGCAGAAATGCGCGGAGCAATATTTGCTTTTTTTATGATGGATGAATATTCATAACGCGCACCAAGTTTTAATGCAAGCTCATTGGTAACATACACATCGCTTTCTGCAAAGAGTGCTGCATAATTATCTTTCAGGCTGTTTACAAAATTGCTATCTGTATTTATATATGTGCTTGGATTGTAGCCATACCAGTATTCACCACCAAAACGTATAGCACTTAAACCACCGAGTTTTTTCTCAAACACTTCTTTTATCTGCGTTAAATCCTGCCTGCTTTTTAAATGAAAATTTTTGCTAACCCATGGTTGGTAATTAAATGTTTTTGGTTGATTAGATGAATCCTGAATTTGCTGTGTAATATTATCGCGGTTGGTGCTGTAACTCATACCCAGATTCATTCTCCATCCATTATTTAAACTCTGCCGCCAGCTTAAGTTATTATACCAGTTGTGATTGATGATGCTAAAAGCATCTTTATAAATCATACTGTCAATATCAGGTCTGCGTAAACCAAGATTGTTATAATCGAATGTTGTATAATATTTAATAATACCACCGTTTGTTTTAATGCGAAAGTTTGCATCACCTGAATGAAATTGAGGCATCTTAAAATAATCAGGCGTTTGTTTCACGATGTTGAAATAAGCAACAAGATTAACATAGCTGTAATCTGCGCCCCACGAAAATTTTTTGTTCTTTGAAAGTTCCTGCAAACCTCCTGTGGCAACAATGGGCGAAATACCTGCAGTTGCAGAAGACCTTTCGGGCATATCAATTGACTCAAGAATAACTGCAGAAGATAAAGCCTGCCCATACAAAGCAGAATAACCGCCTGTTGAAAAAACTGTTCCTTTAAATAAAAATGGAGAAAAGCGACCACGTGTTGCAATATCGGGAACGCTGGTGAAGTAAGGATTATTTACAAGCGTTCCATCAATAAACTGTTTTGTTTCTTCGCCTGTTCCGCCACGAACAAATAAACCTTCTGAGTTACCGACTTGTTGTGCACCAGGTAAAGTTTTGAGCGCCGCAGTTATATCTGCATTTGAGCCAGCGGTAGTTGCAATATCAATTGAATTTAAAACAGTAGCTGCACGCTTATTATCGCCTGCTTCAAAAGAACCTGCAGTAACAGTAACAGCTTTCAGTTCATTAAACTTTTCTTTTAAAGTTGCGTTGATGGTAAGCGGCGTATTATCCAATGTAACGGGAACTTCATAATCGTCGTAATTAATGTTGGTCATTGAAATTACGTGGCTGCCTTTTTCTGTAGTAGAAAAATTATAGTTGCCAAGTGAATCAGAAACAGCACCATCATAAGTGTCTTTTAAAGTAATGCTTACACCTGCAATTGGTTTGCCTTTATTATCTTTTATGTGTCCCGTTATTTTAGTTTGAGCGATAACATGATTTGTAAAAAAGATTGTCGCTGCCAGTAAAAACTTTTTCATCACAGTAAGTTTATCATTATTTCGTCACAAACGTAGAGTAGTTTATAATCTAAACCAAATTATTTTTCAAATTGAAATAAAAAATTCGGTGAATGGCGGGTTTGAGAAGGTGAATGAACTGCTGGAAACTTAGAGTGGATTTTGTTTTATTATATAATTGCAGTTTTCTTTTTTTCAAACTGCATACTATGCAATTTTGCATAAAAACCGTTTAACGCTAATAGCTCTTCATGTGTACCTGTTTCTTTTATTTCGCCTTTATCCAACACAATTATTTTATCTGCTTTGCGAATGGTTGATAAGCGATGTGCAATTACAATAGCTGTTCTGCCGGTAATTAATGTATCAATTGCGTGTTGAATAAGTAACTCGCTTTCAGAATCAATTGATGATGTGGCTTCATCTAAAATTAAAACGGCTGGGTTTGAAAGTATGGCACGTATAAACGAAATTAGTTGCCGCTGACCAAGACTTAATGTATTGCCGCGTTCCATTACATTATAATCATAATTGCCTGGCAACTGCATAATAAAATCATGCACATCAATAAGCTTTGCTGCTTCGATTACTGCTTCTTTTTTTATTTCATTATTGTGCAATGTAATATTGTCTAATATCGAACCCGAAAAAAGAAAAACATCCTGCAACACAACTGCAATATTTTTTCTAAGTGTATCGATATTATATTTTTCTATCTCAACATCATCCAATTTAATTGCACCCCTTTTTATTTGATATAAACGATTCAGCAAACTGATGATAGAAGTTTTACCGCTTCCTGTGTGACCAACAATTGCAACTGTTTCACCAGGCTTAACAATAAAGCTGATATCTTTCAAAACATAGTTTTCTTCATTGTAAGCAAACCAAACTTTATCAAATTCAACTTTGCCGCGCAAACGTTTTTCAGGTGCATGATCTTTAAGGGAAGAAGGCGGCAGCGTATCAGGATTATCAAGCACTTTAAACACACGATCTGCAGCAATAACACCCATTTGTATTACATTAAACTTATCGGCGATAACACGAAGTGGGCGAAAGATTTGATTGAGATAAAGGATGAATGCAACCAATTCTCCGGCTAAATCTTTATTTGCAATTGGGTTTGATGCGGCTTTACTTGCAAGCCACCAAACAAGCAACCCCGTAGAAACAGCCAGCACAATTTCAACAATCGGGAAAAAAATTGAGTAAGCAAATATTGCGTGAATGTTTGAGCTGCGATGATGACGGTTTATCTTTTTAAAATTTTCGAGTTCACGGTCTTCTGCTGCAAATGCCTGCACTATTTGCATACCCGTAATTCTTTCCTGCACAAATGCATTTAATGCAGCTACTGCATTGCGCACCTGTATAAAACTTTTATTCACACTTTCTTTAAAATAATAAGTTGCAAGAATTAAAAAAGGAAAAGGAATCAGCGCTATTAGTGTGAGCCGCCAGTCTGTAACGAACATAGTAACCAGTACAATAATTATAGAAAGCAAATCGGCAAAAATGGGAATCAATCCATCTGAAAAAATATCATTTATACTTTCAATATCATTAATAGTGCGTGTAGTTAATGTTCCGATTGGCGTTGTATCGAACTGCTTTAAATTAAGTGAAAGAATTTTTTTATAGACTGCGGTACGCATATCTCTCACAACACTTTGTCCCATCCACGACGTAATAAAGCTGAAATAAAATCTTGCTGCGGTTTCAATAAAAATAAAAACAACCTGGAAAATAGTAACTGCAATTACAAATTGCCATGCATCGCTTAATTGCGTATGCGGAAATAAAAATTGAATAACCCACGGTGTATGCACAGCTTTGCCCGTTGCTTTATCAACTGTAAGTTGTATGAGAAACGGGCGAACCGGTGTAAAAAAAGATAGAACAATTGCAAGTATTATACTTACTATAAACTGCCCCCGGTATGGTTTTACAAATTGAAAAACACGTTTTAAAACAGATGCATCAAAATATTTTTTTTGCTCAATCTCACTCATAAAAATCGCTCAAAGGTAATAAGACTAAATGCTTCTAAAAAGCATTGCTTAGTAGGTAGGAGTATTTTGTAAAGACTTAATAAGATTTATAATTATTCAACCCAGTAATACTTCATTTTTTTTCTTAAAAATGATATACTTCTTTCCAATTGCTCCATGCCTTCAACACCATCTTCAATACTTATCCAGTTGTTGAAGCCAACATATTTTAACTCTGAAAAAATTGCATCGTAATCATTCAAACCTTTTCCAATTTCTCCATGTGCTAAGCGTTTTGCATAGCCTTCACTGTTTTCTTCTTTGCGCAAATCTTCAATCGTTCCTTCTTTTAAATAACGGTCACTTGCATGCATGGTAACAACACGAGTAGAAATTTTTTTCAGCAAATCAATTGGGTCTTCACCTGCTAAATAAGTATTGCTTGGATCGTAATTAATGCCAAAGTTTGGATGATGAATTGCATCAGCGAGTTTGCAAAACACATCTGCTTTTTGTGCAAATTCAGGATACATCCAAAAATCATCTTTGTAATGATTTTCTAAAATGAGTGTGATATTTCTTTCTGCTGCATAAGGCAAACATGCTTCAATACATTCCGCTGCTAATTGCACGCCTTCTTCAATTGAAAGTTCAGATCTTCGTTGACCTGAAAGCACACGACAATAAGAACCACCAAGTGCAAATGTCATATCAATCCATCGTTTTTCTTTTTCAATTTCCTGTTCACGAAATTTTTTATCAGGATGTGTGAAATCGGGCGAGCAACACATCATCGGAATTGTTTTGCCATAATCTTCTGTCATTGCACGAAACATCTTCCAGTTTCTTTCATCATCCATTTCCAAAAAACCAGCATACCATTCCAAACCATCTATATCAAGTTGTGATGCAAGATTTATCCATTCAGATAATTTCATGCTTCCATCTTTACACAATGCATGCATAAATGCTTTTGGAAATGCTGCTAATTTGGGCATGATAAATAAATAATTTCTTAGATGAAGTAATATAAAGAATAAGCTTTCAGAAAGCGATAAAATAATTCTTGCAGAATTATTCTAAAACACGACGCAGATAATTTACCTGACCAAGATGATAATTTAAATGCACCAGTAATTGCACCAATACATAAGTTACAGATGTTTTTGGTTTGTCGAAAAAAATTGGATACTCAGCTTCCATTTGCTCAGCAGTTAAAGCATTTAGTGTTTGATTAATCATAAGTATAAGTGCTTCGAGCTGCTCAACAAGCTCGTTTCTATCTATATTTTTTTGAATAAATTCCTGCTCACGGTTACGAACATATTTTGTTTGAGCAAGCGTAGTTCCGATAAGATAATTCATTCCGCCAATAATGTGTAATACAAGATTACCACATGAATTCTTTACTGAACCGGCCGTTCTCCAAATGTTTTCTTCATTTTTAAATAGGTTGATTTCCTCGATGAGCTTACGAATATCTCTTTCGTAAAAATTTGCCAATATGTTGTTCAACATAACAAGAGTGTTTATTAAAACAATGCCTGAAATTATTTTATTGTTGAAGAATCTTTTGGCGGGTTGCGACCAATAAAAGGATGCTGTTCCAAATCAACCACCTGGCCACTGATCGGTCCGCATTCATCACTTAGCCAATAAACAGCGGCAGCAGCAATTTCTGATGGTTGAATAATTCTTCCTGAAGGTGCATACACTTTTGGAAGATGTGTGTACCAATCATCTGCAAGGCCATGTTGTTTCTTACGTTCAATTTCTGTTTCAGTTAACACCCAACCCGGATTAATTTGATTTACCCGAACACCATTTTCACGAAACAATGTATCACCTAAATTTCTTGTCATGGTTGTAAGCGCACCCTTTGTAATACTATATGCGAGCAGGTTTGGTTCGCCACTATATGCATTTACGGAACCTATGTTTAACACGCATCCATGTTGCTTACTTAACTGTGGTAATGCTGATTTGATTAATGCAAATGGTGCAATTGTATTTACTTCAAGTAATCTTCGTAAAAAATTTTTATCTGTTGTTTGAATGTTTGATGACGCAACAATCGCTGCATTATTTACAACTGCATCTAACCTGCCATACGTTTTTATCGCAAGTTCAACCAATGTTTCAACAGTGTTATCATTACTGATGTCTTCAATATGCAATATTGCATTTTCATTTCCTAACTCATTCAATACTTGTTTACCCCAATCCTCTTCCAAACCATTCAATACAACTTTTGCGCCTTCGGCAACACAACGTTTTGCAATGGCTTTACCAATACCTGTTGTGCTGCCTGTAACAATAATAACTTTATTTTCGAGTCGCATAATTAAACAGGTTTTAAAACACTTTTTACTATTTCACCTTTATGCATTTTTTCGAATGCTTCATGCCATTCAGTAATTGACCACACGCCGCCAATGATTGGTTTAACATCTAACTTTCCACTTGCAATTAATGCAATCACTCTTTCCCAAACCGGCCAGTTATGACTAAAACTTCCTTGCAGCGTAACATTTTTTTGAACGAGTGGATCGAGTGAAAAATTAAGTGGTTGCGGACCCCAACCTACTTTTGTTATTTGTCCATTTGGTCTAACTAAATCCAGGGCTATTTTAAGCGTGATACTTGTGCCTGCTGCATCAATCACACAATCTGCACCTAAACCATCACGTTGTTTTGCCCATGCGGTTGCATCGCCAACAATAATTTCACAACCATATTTTTTTGCAATGTTAAGACGATGCACATCTGTTTGCAAACCTGTTACAGCAACTTCAGCGCCGCATAATTTTGCAATAGCAGCACAAAGAATTCCAATAGTTCCCGGACCTAAAACAATAACTCTATCGCCAGGTTTTATTCTTGAATTATTTACAACAGCATTGTATGCAACGCAACAAGGTTCAGTTAAGCAAGCTTGTTCAAAGGGTAAATGTTCAGGCACTCGATGCAAACATCTTGCTGGTACTTTTACATACTTCGTCATTGCACCATTCACGCCATAACCAAAGCCTTTTCTGTCGGGATCTAAATTGTATAAACCTTGTTTTGATAGAGGATTATTTGGATTGATAACAGCAGCTGTTTCACTCACCACTTTATCACCTGCTTTCCAGTTTTTCACACTACTTCCAACTTCTAAAATATGTCCGCCAAACTCATGACCAAGCACAACGGGATAATTTACTTTCCAGCTATGGTCTGCCGTCCATTGATGCAGATCACTTCCGCACACACCAACGTTTGCCACTTCAATCAACACGTCTTCATCGCCAATTTCAGGTTTTGTTATTTCACGAATTTCAACTGAACCTTTTTGTTCAGCATAATTTATAACTGCTAAATATTTTTCCGGCATAATTATTTTCGTCGTTAGAATTAAAGATCGTTATACGCATGAATCTTCTCACATATCAATCGCAATGAAGTTTCCAAATCGCCGTCTGCTGTTTTGAATGCATCAGCATCAATTGTAAGCGGTGCACCCAACACAACAAGCGGCGCACCATAAGCAGGGCATTGAATGGCTTGCTCCAAACTTAATCCGCCAACAGCTTGAACCGGAATTTTAACTGCATTCACTACTTCGCGCAATTCATCTAAAGGACTTGGCATTCGTTTGCC
>JAICKT010000301.1 GCA_025927795.1 Parafilimonas sp.
ACTTTCTTACTTTATCAGCAGCCGCAGCATTATTATATTGTATGTAACAAAGTTTTTTCTTGAATGAACTAATAACATTTGCTTCCGTTGCATTTTTGCTTTGCGCCAACGGTTGTAAATTATTTACTACAGCTGCAGTTAAGGGAATGTTTTGATTAATGATTTTGCTGGTATCAATTTTATTTTCACTGTACTGCGTAAATATAAGATTTGCTGCCGCCGTATCATATTTGTTTACAATTTTAAAAGGGATTGAACTTTCAAGCGAGAAGCTTGAATCATCATGAATTCTTTGCTTCAAAATTGTTTCCGCAACTTCTTTTATATATGCTTTATTTCTTTCCAAATCTTTATTATCTGCTTTTGCTATAAGATATTTTTCAAGCGAAAGCAGCGCCACATCATTGCGGCTTTCCTGTTGCCTGGTAGTTAAATCTTCAATCAAGGACTGAATGATTTTACTTTCTTCATTCGATTGCGCAATACGTTTGGAGCCGATGTCTAAAACAAAAGCAATAACCACCAGTAAAAAACCTGTAGTAAATTTTGAAAGTATATCCAGTATATCCCAGAAACTTTTGGGTTGTTTTGCAGCAGGAGTTTCAGCCATAAAAAAGTTTTAGCTGTAAAAGTTAATGCTTATACTTTAAACCTGAATGATTTTATAAATTTTTTTAGTGGTTCTGTAATCATTTATTCTTGATGTAAATTTGTGTCTTAAACACAAAAATATATGGCACTTACTCAATCGGGCAACCCGACCTTATCTCAAAAAATATTCGATCGTTCATTAGAGCAATCCGATGGTTCGGTGATGACGGTTCGTGGCTCAATTAATAAATTCGGATTTCTTTTATTCATGGTAATTGCAGGTGCAGCCTACACCTGGCATTTATATTACAATAACCAGCAACAAAGCATGATGACGCTTATGTGGGTTGGTATTATTGGCGGATTGATTTCTGTAGTTGCTATTAGTTTCAAACCTACGCTGGCAAGATATCTTTCACCAGCTTACGGCATTTTAGAAGGTTTTGTTCTTGGTGCAATTTCTGCAATATTAAATGATGCGTTCGCAGAAAAATATCCCGGGCTTGTAATACAGGCAGTAGGATTAACTTTTGGTGTAGCATTGGCGATGTTTCTATTATATAATTTTCGTGTGATAAAAGCCACGCAGAAATTTAAATCGGTTGTTTTTGCTGCAACTTTCGGTATAATGATATTTTATGTGATTACTCTCGTACTTAATTTGTTTCATATAAACATTCCATTCATGTACGATAGTTCAATGTTTGGTATTGGCTTATCTATTTTTATTGTAGCAATTGCTGCATTAAATCTTATTATAGATTTTGATATGATTGAACAAGGTGCAGCAACAGGCGCCCCAAAATTCATGGAATGGTACGGCGCATTTGGTTTGTTGGTAACCATGATTTGGCTGTACATTGAAATATTAAGATTGCTCAGCCGCTTTGCAGGCAGAAAATAATCTGAACTGAAATTTCTTAAGCCGCTTCAAAACAGGAGCGGCTTTTTTTTTGGCAGTAACATTTTAATTAATGTGCGTTATATAATTTTTTTAGTTTTCATAACCACAAATTTTATTTGAATACACAGCTAAATTTTTTACCTTGTAATCAAACCAAAATTATTTCTACCTGTATGTAGAAACCCATTACATGCTTTATAAGAGATTGTTTTTATCAGTTTTTATTTTCCCCGTTTACCTCTTTGCGCAAAACAATTATGCATTTCAGCATCTCACCATAGAGGATGGTTTATTATCAAACAAAACAAGAAGTTTTCAGGATGAGGAAGGTTTTTATTGGTTTGCGAACTTAAATGGCATTCAGCGTTTCGATGGTAAAAATTTTATCACTTATAAATTTTATTACAACCCTTCAAAACTTGTAAAAGCCGATGACTGGGTGAGCAAACCGGTTGAGGATAGTGAAAAAAATATCTGGGTTATAAATAGTGAGGGCATTAATATTTTTTACAGGAAGGCAGCAAAATTATCGCGTGTATATATGCCTGATGCCCTGGATAGCAACACAAATAATGTTGCAACGGTTATAAAAGATAATCAAAATAAATTATGGATAATAACGAGTAAAAATATTTTTATCTATGATTATAGTTTACACAAACCTGTTTTATATAACAAAATAATTTCTGATAATAATTCCGGTTTGCAAAGCGCACAATACGATGAAACAAAAAATTGCTTCTGGATTTTAATTACAGGAACAACACGTCGTATTGCCCGTTTTAATATTGATACAAAACAATTAAGTTTTCCAATTAAAGAAACTGTTAATGAACTGCTGAAAAGCACAGACCAGATTCCCTTTTTCATGCTTGATAAAAGCGAAAATTTATGGATTGCGGATTACATCGGCGATTTTTGCAGGTATGATCTTATTCACCAAAAAGTAACGCTTTATAACATTTTGCATGAACGGAGCAGCCAAATATTAGGTGCACCTAACTCAACCATTACTGATGCAATTGATGATGGTAATGGTTCTGTTTGGTTTAGCGGAGATTATTATTTGGGAGTTTTAAAGTATGATAAAAAAAACAATAAATTCTATCAACAGCAAAATGAAAATGGTTCTGAATATGGTTTACACTACAACCAGATAGTATATAATTTTTCGCAAGACAAAGAAAACAATATTTGGATAAACACGGATTTGGGAATGAATATTTTTAACCCGCAGGCGCAGGTTTTTAAATATCTTAACGTGCAATCAGGTTCTTTTATAACTCAGTTCAGTTCTGATATTTCTTCTATATTTCAAAGTTCTTCCGGCAACATTTGGGTAAGCACATGGGGTGATGGAATATTTCAATACAACAGCGATTTTAAATTGCTGAATCATTATGTGCACTATAAAAATAATGCTTCATCATTTGGCGAACCATTAAATCGTGCATGGTGCTTTGCAGAAGATAATAAAGGAAGATTATGGATTGGTTGCCAGCATGGAATGCTTTCGGTTTTTGATACTGCAAAAAAACAATTCACCAATATAATAGTTCCTGCATTTAAAGGTGCAACAGTTATGCATGAAATAAAATCAAACAATAATATCTGGGTTGGTTTATATAATGGATTAATAGGAAAACTTGATGAAACTACAGGCGAAATAAAAGTGTTCGAAAATGTATATCAGAATGTGTTAAACATCGTTTCGCCGGTGGATGGTATTTGTGCCGACAGGAAAGGAAATATTTGGTGGAGCCCGGGTGCAAATGGTGTCCGCGAGTTTGATGTACAAAAAAGTTTTGTTGTTGATTCAATGCTTCTTCCGCTGCACATTTCGTCGCCTGTTTTTCTAAACGATTCTGTAATGATGGGTGGCACTGATGCGAAAGGCTTTTTCATTTTAAACACGCATACCAGGTCGGTTCGGTTTTTTAATGCATCAAACGGCTTATCAACAAACGACGTGTTTGGCGTAGTTCCATCAAACAATAACAAAATCTGGATAATTGCAAATGATGGAATTAAGCTGTTTAATCTTTCAAAAAAAACCATTACTGATTTTAATATTAATGATGGTATAAGAGACCACGAATTGCAGAGTCCATTTTGCAGGCTTAAAAACGGCGTTATAATGTTTGCTGCAAAATCGGGTATTATTTATTTTAATCCTGACAGTATAAAAACAAAATTATCGCCGCCTGATGTTAGCATTACAGATTTTATAGTAAATAACAAAAGTTATTCAGTTGATTCTTTACTTCAAAATAAAAATATATGGTTAAACTATAAGCAAAATGTTGTTACTATTAATTATGCATCGCTTTCATTTAACGGGCGAACAACCAACCAATATTTTTATAAACTTTCCGGTGTTGATAAAGATTGGATTGCTGCAGGTACGCGCCGTTCTGTTACATATGCAAATCTTTCTCCGGGCAATTATTCGTTTAAAGTGCATGCACAAAATACGGATGGCATTTACACAAAACTTATTACTTCAATAAACATCATTATCAATCATCCGTGGTGGCAAACATGGTGGGCATATATAATCTGGTCTTTAATGGCTGCGCTTATTATTTATAAAATTTATGATTACCGCAAACGCAACCGTGCAGCACTTGCCAACATCCGTCAAAAAATTGCCAGCGATCTGCACGATGATATTGGTTCAACATTAAATAGCATTTCTGTTTATAGTGAAGTTGCAGGCAAACAATTGCAATCTAACTTAGATAATGCAAAGCAGATATTATATAAGATGGGAAATGCATCACGCAATATGATTGATACAATGAATGATATTGTGTGGTCAATCAATCCAAAAAATGATCAGTTTGAAAATATATTGCAACGCATGCAGTTTTTTGCAGGCGAGTTATTATCAGGAAAAAATATTTTACTTCATTTTGATGCAGGCGTTAACGTAAAAAGTATAAAACTGCCAATGGAAAGAAGAAAAAATTTCTATCTTATTTTTAAAGAAGCAATTAATAATGCCTGCAAATATTCTAATGCTGAAAATGTAAAAGTTAGTATTTTAGAAACGTCGGGTAAGTTAATAATGATTATTATTGATGATGGAGTTGGTTTTGATGTGCATAATATTACTTTTGGAAACGGGTTAAAAAATATGCAATCGCGTGCAAAAGAAATACACGCGCTTTTAAATATAATAAGCCATATTAAAAACGGAACAAAAATTGAATTGCAAATGCAGTTAAAATAACTACCTGTTTATGTAGTGCATTTTTTTTGTATAAAAACAAGTTTTGTAAAAATGAGAAAAGACATTAGTGTAGCACTATTTGAAGATAACTACTTGCTCAGGGATAGCTATTTTCAATTGATTAATGGTACGCCCGGTTTTACATGCGTTGGTGCCTTTGATAGTGCTGCTGATATTATTTTCAAGATTAAAAGAAGTGAACCTGATGTTATTTTAATGGATATTGATATGCCCGGAATGAATGGCATTGAAGCAGTGCAAATCATCAAACAGAATTTTTCAAGCATTTATATTATTATGCAAACTGTGTTTGAAGATGATGATAAAATATTTAATGCCATACAAGCCGGCGCTGATGGTTATATTTTAAAGAAAACACCACCTGCAAAAATATTAGAATCAATTACAGAAGTATATGATGGCGGCGCACCAATGACGCCGAGCATTGCGGCAAAAACTTTACAACTATTTCGTTTCGGTATAAAACCAATGCAAGATAAAAAAGACGCACAATTAACCGATAGACAAAAAGAAATTCTGGAAGGTATTGTAAGCGGCATGAGTTATAAAATGCTCGCCGAAAAATTATCTCTCTCCATTGATACTATTCGCTATCATGTAAAAAACATCTACGAAATCTTACAGGTGCATTCAAGGTTTGAACTGATGAAGCAGCGCAAATAATTTCTCTCCTTATTTTTCAACTTCTCAACAACTACATTTTAATGTAGTGCAAATTATTGTTTGCATCCGGAGTTTTGAAATGCGATTTCAAAAGTTTTAATCACGCAAGAAAATTTTATGAAAAAGAATTTCAAACCGCTTTTGTTATGCAGCTTTTTTCTGATTGCATTTATCCCCGCAAAACATCACTTGCCTGGAAAATGGACTGTTTACAATTCTGATGGAACACCCGTTGGAGAATATGTAGAGCTGAAAAATG
>JAICKT010000597.1 GCA_025927795.1 Parafilimonas sp.
TCGCTAAACGCGCAATCAAAGAATAATGGTTTAGATACTTTAAAGCAAGGCATAAGAAATATAGGCAATGTTTTTAAAAAAGCGGTAACTGTAACATTTACTATTAATAATATTGATAATGGCAGCAACGATTTGTTATTACTGAAAAAAAATATTCAGCAAACAATAAATGTAAAAAAGATTGAAGATAATTATGAACAAACCACTGCAACTTTAAAAATTTCATACAAGGGTAAAGCAACTGATTTGTGGAATAGCTTATCAGCTAACGCAAAGCAGGCATTTACTTTAAATCAAATGAATGATAGTCTTGTTAGTTTGAATTATCGTTATGCAAAAACAACTGCACAAACTTCTGTTGCAACAAAAGATCAAAGCGTATCAAACAATAATTCTGCTATAAAAAATTCTGCAGATAGTAATACATTATCTAAAGGTGCTGCACTTCTTTTTAAAAATATAAAAACAAAACTAACTGCTTTACAAAAAAATAAAATCTTCGATAGCCTTGGCTTTAAAATTTCGAAAGATGGAAAACAATTTATTGCGAATGATGAAGCTGCAGATTACTCTTTTGATGCACTTGTGTATCCAACAGATATGAATAAAGATGCAAAGGAAGAAATTTTTATTGTTTATGGAAATTCATATACGTCGGGCATGGCAGGATCAAGCATTGTTGTTTTTATTGCTGATAAAAACGGTTTATATAAAAAGAACCTCAACTTTCCAGGCATGTTGCCGGATGCGCTATCAACAAATAATTCAGGCTATCCTGATTTGCTGATTGGCGGACCTGGAATGGAGTTTCCTGTTTGGCGATGGAATGGAAAGGCTTATGATTATTATAAGGAAGTAAAAGATGCAGACTATGAGAAACTGAAAAAAACAAACGTTGAAGAATTGAGTAAGGCTTACACTGTCAGTCTTAAATAATTATTCCTGTACAACCTGAACAGTTTTCTTCTTTTTTTTGCGCGGAAATTTTAAAACTTTTTTTTCTTCTTTTTCATGCCCCAAAATAATTGCCCAGGGTTTTAAAGGTTCTACTCTGTCGCAAACTATTTTAGCCATTGCAATTACAGGAACAGAAAGAAACATACCGGGTAATCCCCACAGCATTTCTCCTGCAACAACACCAATTACTGTTATCAATGCATTGATGCTTACTTTAGAACCAACAATAAATGGAAGCAGAATGTTGCTGTCAATAAGATGTATAATTATAATGGTAATAACTATTAACAATAAATGCGTTGAAGCGCCTGTAGTTGCAAAAGTAACAAGTGCACTTAACAGCAATGCTGTAAAAATACCTACATAAGGCACGATATTAAAAAGTGCAGTAATCAATCCTAACAATATAAAATATTTAATTCCAAGAATGCCGAATGATATCCAGCACAACGATGCTACAATCAGCATTTCGAGTAATAAGCCCAAAATATATTTTCTTATAACTATCTGAATATTGCTTACCACATCGTTTACAAGAACATTGTTCTCTTCATTAACAAGCGCAATTAAAAATTTAAGCAATACGCGACGATACAGCAACATAAAAAATGTATATATCAACGTTAATACTATAAAAAGAATTAAAGAGGAAACAGAAAGAAGAGTAGAGCCAATAAACGAAGTACCACCTGAAATAACACCCGACGCAGCATTATTAATATATGTTTTTTGTTTTTGAATATTATAGTGAAATGTGAGTGCTATCCATTTTTGCAGATCAGAAAGCGAGCTCAGCAATTGATCGCGAAACAAAGGCCAATCCTGCAGCAGGTTGGATATTTGTGAGCCTATGGTATAAGATACAATTACAATTCCTGTTACAAATAATAATATCGCAACACCGCAAGCCGCGCCACGACTAAACTTTAATTTCACTTCAAAAAATTTTGCAAGTGGCAGCAGCAATATGGAAAAAAGCAATGCAAACACAAGTGGTATAATAATTTTTTCTGCAATAACAGCTATATAACCGA
>JAICKT010000348.1 GCA_025927795.1 Parafilimonas sp.
CATACTGCGGAAGGTTCCAGCATTCATAACCTGTTTCTTCTGATTTCCATGTTGGCTTGCCATTACTTGTATATTGATTGCTCTCATCTTCATCCATTCCGCTTAATTTATTAATGGCAAGAATGCGTTTATCAATTTCTTTTATTGCTGTTGCTTTATTGTGCTTTATTCTAAACCAGGCAATCGCTTTATAACGATAGCCATCTTTTATATAGGGATCAACAGGAATTGAATCAAAGAATTCTGACCATGCATTTACATTACTAAATGAAGAAGCATCAATTGATTCATAAATAAAATCTGAGAGATTTCTTTCTATCGGCAATTTATGCGGTGTTATAACAGGTGCATTTTCAGAAAAATCATTATTCACTATAAATTATTTTATGCAAAGTTATTATTCAAATAACTTAACAATCCTGCACACTATCGTAAATTAATTTTGGATATAAGGAGCGAGTAAAAAAATTATCAGCTTGTTGGCAAGGCATGTATATGTACCATTACATTTTTCACCATTCTGTCGCAGTATATAAGGTTGAACTCAAAAATTTCGTTGGGTGAATACATGTTTTTAATGATTGAGCGCAGCATGCTTTTGGCGCGGTTGAGCCGCACTTTTACATTTATTTCCGTAATGCTAAGTGCAGATGCAGTTTCAGCAACACTTAAGCCATTTAATTCGCGCAGCGTAAACACCAGCCTGTAATCTTCAGGAATTTGCAGTAAAGCATTTTCCATTACACTGCCAAGCTCTCTATTTATCATTTGATCTTTATTGTTTGAAAATTGAGACAAAGCATCATGTCTTTCTGTTTCAGGTTCTCCTGTAATAATTTCATTTGCATAACTCAGTTTGTGTTTCTTTTGATAACAATGATTAAGCATAAGCCTGGTTAACCATGTTTTAAATGAAGCGCGATGTTCAAACTTTTTCAAATTACAGTATGCGCTTATATAAGTTTCCTGCATCAGGTCTTCAGTATCTTCGTGGTTGTAATGATAGCTCCTGCCTATTTTATACAGAAAAGAATTATAACGGCGTATCAATATTTCATACAGCTTTAATTCGCCATTTAAAACCTTGTTGATAATTTCTATATCCGAATATTGTTCAAACTGTTCTTTCAAATTATATTCTTTAAACGTATTATTTACAAAGTTATCTTATTTTACTTCGAAGCTGCCTTTCATTACAGCATGTATAGAACAATAATAATCGGCGCTTGATTTTGGTACTAACTTCCACGACTTTCCCGGTTGCAGTAATGATGAAGACCATGATTTGTTTTTTTCTTCTGTAATATCATGTGCAACTATATCATTGTTTACCCACATTATAGTATCACCAGAATGCACAGTAATATCTGCGGGAAGAAATTTCATTTGCTCAATTTGAACTATATATAAAGAAGGTGCTGGCTTTGCCTCAGGCGTTTCTGCAGGAATATTATTTTCGTCGGAAGGAGAGGAGCAGCCATTTAAAAAAATCATACTACCCAAAGCTATAAGGCTGCTCCTTAAAAACACAGTTACTGTGCTCATTGGTTAAACTTTTTCTGCAGCATTTCGGCGTGTTCAAGATGTGTTTTAAGTATAGGCAAAACTTTTTGTAAAAGATCTTTCAAATCTTTATTCGTTGCGTCAGGAATTAATACATTTCCCACTTCATCAATTACTGCTTTGTGATACGATACTTCATTATCTATATAAGCTTTATTAAAAGCATCGCCCGATTTTGAAGAGAGCATTTTCTTTGTATTGCCGGCATCTGATAATAATTTTTTGCTTACGGCATTATCTTTTGGCGTAACACCTAATTTTTTAACCAGCGCTGTAGCCTGGTCAATTACTGATTGATGATCAGTAGCCATGGTTTGTGCAAATTGTAAAATATCCTTGTTTGTAGATTTTTTTTTCGCGATGGTTGCAAAACCTATATCATTTTGGTTTGCCACCACTGCAACCGAAGCAATTTCAGGATCGGTAAGTTTAGTGCTGCTTTGTGCAAATGATTTTGTTGATGGCATAAATGCGCATATGCCTAAAGCAAATACAGTTGCTGTAAAAATGTTGATGCGTTTCATTATTAAATTGTTTAGAATAATAGAGTGCACAACAAGTAAAAAGGTTACAGGCTTTTTTAAACAGATGTATATTTTTTAGAGTGATGTTACGTGTGAGGCAAACATTAACACTTGCATTAAGCATAATGCATTTTTGAAGGGAAATATTAATGCTTATTAAAGTGTATGAATATAAGTTGCGCTGTCTTTCATATTTTTCAAATCCATTTCAACAAAAAAGTTTTTTACACCGCCTGTTTTAGCAGCCGCAAAAAATTCTTTCCAATTAATAACGCCTTGCCCTATGGGCACTTCTTTTTTATCTGCAGTCCAGTCTGACAAATGCGATGAAATAAATCTGCCATGATATTTATTAAAATAATCTGCAGCTTTATAACCAAGATTAATTACTTCTGTTTGAAATTGCATTTTTACTAAATCAGGATTAAAACGCTTCATTAATGCATCATAAATAAGCTGACCATCAAGTTGCGCAAATTCCATTTCATGATTATGATATCCTGACTGCATACCTGCAGCTTTTATTTTTTCTGCAGCTTTATTTAATTTATCTGCGTCAGTAAGATAATCGTTTAATGTAGCTGTTTTAGATAATCCAAATGAAGAGCAAATCATTTGCGATAAACCTATCTCTTTTGCAAATTGAATACTGGTATCAATTTTATCATCGTTAAACTCATCAAAACCAAAATGACAACTTGGGCATTGCAAGCCTGCATCGTTAATTGTCTTGCGTATATCCGAAGGTTTCATATCAACCAAAAATCCAAAACCAATATCTTTATAACCTTGCGGTGAACAAAGTTCTATAAGCTTGTAACCCATGTCTGCCATCATTTTTAATGTGCCCTGAAAGTCTTTACCAAGCATATCTTTTACTGCCCATGACTGAAAACCAATTGGCATTTCATTAGCTTTTGCAGCAGCAAAAATTTGTTTTGGCAATTGTGATAAAAGCATGGTTGCACTTACAGCCATTGTTGTTTTTGTAAGAAATGTTCTGCGATTTATTTTTTGCATGACAATGTTTTATTCGATTTCAAAAATCACTCATTAATTTTTTCTGATAGTTTTAAGTGTGCCTAAATGGTTGCAGGATCCCAACCACTTCTATATTCACGGCTTAAATATTTATTGGCATCAGCATTATTTGTGACCTTCAAATTTGCTGCATCATATTGCAACATACTGTTTGCTCTTAATGCTACTGCGTATAGGTTTATTGTTTCTGCTAAATAATCTGCTTCCGGAAAACTGCCGGGATATTGTTTGCCACTCTTACAAGCTTCGGCAAACAAGGCCAAAGCAGCAGCCATTCGATTATCTTCATCATCTCTTTCTTTCGGTTTTGGTGGTTCCGCTTTTGAAATTATATATGGGTTTTGTACATTAAAACCTGCAAGAATTTTTCCTTTATCACCAACGAACATCATTCCTTCTTCAGGCAACACTTTATTTTGATTAACCAATTCTTCAGGAATAGGTGGGCGCATTCCTCCGTCATACCAAATTAAATCAACCGCAGGCCTATTGCCATTTGCAGGAAATTTAAAACGCACTTTACTTGCCATCGGGAAAGAAAAATCATTTTCCACACGAAATGGTATAGCACCATTAAAATCGCACACATGGCTGCGGTTAGGTTCTACAATTGTTGGCGATGTTAATTTCAGTGCATTAAAAACAGTCCATAAACTATAATGACCCATGTCTGCCATTGAGCCACCACCGAAATCATACCAGCCTCGAAATACCATATTTGTATAATCAGGAGAGTAATCGCGGCTTGCTTCAGGACCTAACCATAAATCCCAGTTAAAACCTTCTGGAACAGGTGGCTTATCTTTTGGAAGTTCTGCATATTGCGGCCACACAGGACGGTTAGTCCAGTTGTGTACTTCCATTAATTTTCCGATTGCACCACCATTAATCCACGTCATTACCTGTTCCATTGAACCATTCGAATCCCATGGAACAAGATGTGTAATTACTTTACTGTTGCGTGCTGTTTCAACAACTTTTTTGCCTTCAGTTAAACGATTGGAAATTGGCTTATGCATCAAAACATGTTTACCTTTTTTTATTGCAGCCATTGCAAGTACGCCGTGTAAATGATCAGGGGTCATTATTTTAACTGCGTCAAGATCTTTTTCTTTGTTCAGTAATTCGCGTACATCTTCATAAGCCGTACAACCTTTATATGTTTTATCTGCGGCAACATTACTGTAATAACTTTCAACAATTGATTTTCCGTTTTCTCTTCCACCTGGAATTAGATTATCGCCGCCGGGTTGCCAGTTGGGGTTATTGATGGTTTTTCGAATTTCATCTTTCAATCCATCTTCATCCCAATCTCTGTAACCAATTGCATTTTTATTCGGATCACAAACAGCAACAACCTGTATTTGCGGCACAGTAAGCATCGGCAATAATTCTCTTGTGCCTTGTGTACCTGTACCAATATAAGCTAACGTTACTTTATCGCTGGGTGCTATATAACCTTTACCAAGTACATGCCTTGGAACTATAGTAAAACCTGCTGCTGCAGTTGCAGTAAGCTCAACAAATTTGCGCCTGCTCATTGGTGAAATTTTTTCAGTATGTGCAGACTTTTCATCTTCTGTAGTGTTTCTTGTAATGTTTGTAGGCGTGTCATTTTTCATATCAAATATTTTCGTTA
>JAICKT010000517.1 GCA_025927795.1 Parafilimonas sp.
ATGATTCATCAAATCAGCAAATAAAATTCGGACATGGTTACGACCATAATTTTGTGTTGAACACAAAAGGAAATATAACTGCAAAAGCCGCTGAAGTTACCGGCGATGAATCAGGAATTGTAATGGATGTTTATACTTTGCAACCAGGCTTACAATTTTATGTTGGCAATTTTATGGATGGAAGTCATACAATTAAAGGCGGGAGAAAAGATGATTACAGAACAGCTTTTTGCATGGAGACGCAGCATTATCCTGATTCGCCTAATCAACCGAATTTTCCATCAACAGAATTAAAGCCGGGACAACAATATAAAACGTCTACGATATATGCTTTCTCAGTGAAGAAATAATTGCTAAACTTCTCTTTTTTGCACTATCACAAACGTGAATGATTAGTTTTCATTCACGTTTATTTTTTAATAATATTAATTGTTTAAAATTGAATCAGCATTTATCAGCATAAACTTTTATTACGTGGTTGCCCTTATTAAGAGAAATAGTTTTTATTGTTTGAGTTTGCCAGTCTTTCATTCCGCCTGTTGAAGTAATTAGTGTTTGTGCCGCTAACATTTATCATTCAATACTAATTGAAATAACACCATTATTATTATCAGAAGCTGTAACAAGTTTAAGATGAAGCACTATTAAATTCTTTGCAGCATTTTATGCAATACTTTCTAAAACAGGCTTGGTAAATAATTCGCGGAATCTTGCTAAGTATTTTCCTACTATATCAAACTCAATATTTACAGTTGAATTTTTTTTAATTGAATTAATATTGGTATGCTGATAAGTGAAAGGAATAATGGCAACTTTAAAACTGTTGAATTTAATATCAAACGCAGTAAGCGAAATTCCATTTAAACAAACAGAACCTTTTTCAATAACAAGATGCGCGAACTCTGCAGGAAACTGAAAGCGAAATTCCCAGCTTCCGTTTTTTTCTTCTACATCAATACAAGTGGCAACTGCATCAACATGTCCTTGTACAATATGACCATCGAGTCTTCCATTCATTTGCATACAACGTTCTAAGTTTATTGTATCGTTTTCTTTTACATGATGAAAGGTTGTTTTTGAAAGCGTTTCTTCAATTGCTGTAACACGATGCATGTTTTCGGCTATTGCATCAACCGTTAAGCAAACACCGTTATGACTAACGCTTTGATCAATCTTTAATTCATTTGATATGCCTGAAGTAATCCAGAAACTTTTATTAGTTCCATTTTTTTTGATAGAATTAATTTTTCCTGTTGCTTCAATTATACCTGTAAACATTTTAAGTAGTTGTTGTAACAATTTATTTTCCGCCACCATCTTTCTTCGGCATTATTGCTTTTGGCTTTTGAGATGTATCTGCCGGTGATTTGTTATTATTTTTTTTGTTTGGAGGATTCTGATTACCGTTTGCAGGTTTTGCATCTTCTCCGGTTGGTGATTGATTGCTGTTATAGAGATCTTCTGTATTACTTTCCGGAGCAATATTTTGCGGATTAGTGTTATCATAACCTTGTTCATAATCCTGGGATGCTCCATTACCC
Source organism: Parafilimonas sp. (assembly GCA_025927795.1). Taxonomy (GTDB): domain Bacteria; phylum Bacteroidota; class Bacteroidia; order Chitinophagales; family Chitinophagaceae; genus Parafilimonas. The sequence goes on from JAICKT010000517.1 coordinate 1,542, forward strand.
ACATCATTACCTTGTGCACCTAAATCCATTTGAATATTATTCAGGTAATCGTAGTTTGGTTCATCAATGCCAACATCAGGTTTTGCAAAATCAGATGTATCACTATAAGGTAGTGTTTTATCACGTTCAACTTTATTATAAAAATATGCCCACACGGGCAATGCTGCAGATGCACCCTGCCCATTTGTTGTACTGCTGAAACGAATAAAACGATCATCGCAACCTGCCCAAACACCACATAATAATTGCGGCGTATACCCCATAAACCAGGCATCACTATTATCATTTGTAGTACCTGTTTTGCCGGCAATAGCACCATGCACACCATAACTCCACATTCTGCGCCCTGTGCCTGATCGCACCACGCCTTCCATCATACTAATAATATAATAAGCTGTTACATCGCTTATCACTTCTTTGCGTTGCGGCGTATATGTTGCAAGCACATTTCCGTTTTTATCTTCGATACGTGTTATGTACATGGGCTTAACGTTAAAACCTCTTCCGGGAAACATGCTGTAAGCCTGCAGCATTTCATACAAAGAAATTTCACACGAGCCTAAAGCAATAGATGGATAAGGATCTATTTTAGAAGTTTGTACGTTGCATGTTTTTAAGAATTCAATAAAACGGCGTGCACCCTGGTCGTCTTTTGAACCGCTGAGCTGTTTCATAATATATGCAGTTGCGCAGTTGCGCGACCACATTAATGCAGCGCTCATAGGCATAGTGCGGCCTGTACATGACGTACTTGTTGCAGGCACAGTTCCGTACTCGCCAAATGTTTGCTGTACATCTTCAACCATTGTGTTAGGCGTAAAGCCTGCGTCTTCAATTGCAAGGCTGTACAGCAATGGCTTTATAGTTGAACCAACCTGCCTGCGTGTGTTTATGTTTACATGATCAAATTTGTATGTTTTAAAATCAATGCCGCCAACCCATGCTTTAATATTACCTGTCAACGGATCCATCGCCATAAAACCTGTCTGCAACATTTGCCTGTTATATTTTATAGAATCGTAAGGCGTCATTACAGTATCTTTTTCCCTGTTATCATTCCATGCAAAAACTTTCATCTGCGTTTTTACAAAAAATGTTTTATGTATATCATTGTCTGATAAACCTGCCTCTTTTAAATTCTTCCAGCGATCACTTGCGCGCATAGCTGCTTCCAAAACATTTTCATGCCCTTTCCAAACAGTACCTTTTTTTATATCTGGTTGTGTGTTCAGAATTTTTTGCATATAGCTCATGTGCTTTGCCACTGCTTC
>JAICKT010000481.1 GCA_025927795.1 Parafilimonas sp.
CACGATTTAAGTGAAGGTGGTTTAATTGTTGCACTGTTTGAAAGTGCGTTCAGCAACAATCTTGGTTTTGAAATTAATGTTGATGTGAACACGAGAAACGATGCTTTTTGGTTTGGTGAAGCACAAAGCAGGGTTGTTGTAAGTTGTTCAAACAAACAACTGGATGAATTAAAACATAAAGCTGCATCTTCAGGAATTGATATTTGTGTATTGGGAAAAGTTACAAACGGAGACATTAGCATTAATAAAGAAAGCTGGAACGATGTTAAAGATTGGAAATATTTATATGATACATCCATCGAAAAAAAATTAGCTAACAAAAATTAATTTGATGTTAGATAAAAATGCAAATATTATTGTTACTGGTGCTGCGGGATTTATTGGCAGTTGCATGGTAGGCTATTTGAATGATCACGGCTACGAAAATTTGATTTTGGTTGATAAGTTTACGCAACCGGAAAAGGAAAAAAACTGGACGCATAAAAAATATAAATATCTCGTTGACCGGGAAATGCTATTGGAATGGCTGGATGAAAGCAAAAAAATAAAAATTGATTATGTAATTCATTTGGGCGCCAGAACAGATACAACGGAGTTTGATTATAAGATTCACCGCGAATTAAATTTTGAATACTCACAGGATGTTTGGAATTATTGCACCGCAAATAATATCCCGCTGATATATGCATCTTCTGCTGCAACTTATGGCGCAGGAGAATTAGGCTATAATGATGATAATAATTTGATAGATGATTTAAAACCGCTGAATCCCTACGGTGTTAGCAAAAATGAATTTGACCAGTGGGCAATCAGGCAATTAAATGCGCCGCCGTTTTGGGCTGGTTTGAAATTTTTTAATGTGTATGGTCCGAATGAATATCATAAAAAAAGAATGGCAAGTGTGATATTTCATTCATTCAATCAAATACAAAATAATGGCGAAGTAAAACTTTTCAAAAGCCATAAAGATGAGTTTAGAGATGGTGAGCAGCTTCGCGATTTTATTTATGTAATGGATGTAGTGAAAGTTATTTTCTGGATGATGAATCAGTCAATCATACAGGATGAACAATCGACAGAAAACAACGAATTATTTTCAGGCATTTATAATTTAGGAACAGGCAAGGCAAGAACGTTTAATGATTTGGTAAACGCAACTTTTTCTGCTTTGGAAAAAGCAAACAATATTGTTTACATTAACATGCCCGAAGATATCCGCGATAAATATCAATACTTCACAGAAGCAACAATGCTTAAACTAAAACATGCCGGCTATACAGCGCCATTTACTTCATTGGAAGAAGGCGTGAATGATTATGTGCGCAACTACCTTGTCACAGGGAAATATTATTAGCGTGGCAATGCATTAAATTTGATTTATCGAAATCAATTGCTTTGCAAAAATTTCTTCAATTCTTTTTAATAAAAATTATTATTGGCATTGCAGCTATTGTTGCTGTCGTTTTCATAACACAAACACTCGGGCAAGCTTTGTTTACCAAAACTTCACTTTCAGAAAATGAACAAAATTTTGTTCTTGCTTTAGCGAATTCAGGCTTAGCACTCGCCGTTTATATTTTTCTGTTTCGTGTGTATGAAAAGAGAAAAATTACTGAGTTGTCAACTTCAAATCTTTTCAGCTTCGCATCAATTGGTTTTGTAAGTGGATTTGTTTTACAATCACTATTCGTTTTGATTATTTTTTTGTTCGCTGAGTATTCAATCTTGCATCTAAATGCAATTAATGCTGTTATGCCTGCATTCAATGCTTCATTAACAGCCGGTTTTGTTGCAGAGCTTTTAATTGTAGGTGTATTTTTTAGATTAATGGAAGAAAAACTTGGAACAGAAATCGCGTTAATCATACTCATCATCATTTTTGCAATCATTCATGCAAACGCAAAAAATGCAACATGGTTATCAGTTGTAAATACAGCGTTACAATCCGGCATCATGTTGCCGGCGACATACATTGTAAGCCGTAGTTTATGGTTTACCATCTTTATGCATTTTGCGTGGGACTTTGCTGAGCCGGGAATTTATGGCGGAATTAATCCCGGCAATAACATTAATGAAAGTTTGCTTACAAGTAAGATTAGTGGAAGTGATATTATTACCGGCGGATTAAATGGTCCTCAAAATTCGATTCAATCTTTTATTATTTGCCTGATTGTTTCGGTAATTCTTTTATCGATTGCAAAGAGAAAAAACAAGTTTATAAAAACATCGTGGAAAACTCACAACGTATAACTTACTACTTACAACTTATTCTGCCCAGCTCATAATATAATTTTCATTTTCTATATCGAGTGCTTCCTGTGTAAGCATTAACGGATGAAATGTATCAACCATCACTGCTAATTCTTTTGTTTCTTTTGCGCCGATACTTTTTTCAACAGCACCGGGATGCGGACCATGCGGAATGCCTGCCGGATGTAACGTAATCATTCCACGCGTTACATTTTTTCTGCTCATAAAATCTCCGTCAACATAATAAATCACTTCGTCGCTATCAATGTTGCTATGATTGTATGGCGCTGGAATACTTTGCGGATGATAGTCAAACAAACGCGGAACAAAACTGCAGACAACAAAAGCATTTGTTTCAAAAGTTTGATGCACCGGCGGCGGCTGATGCACACGACCCGTTATCGGTTCAAAATCATGAATAGAAAAAATGTATGGATAACAACAGCCATCCCATCCTACAACATCAAAAGGGTGATGACCATAATGAATGCCATACAACATGCCGCGCTTTTTTGTTTTGATTAAAAAATCTCCCTGTTCATCAAACGTTTTTAAATCCTGCGGCTCGCGCATATCTCTTTCGCAGTATGGCGAATGTTCCATCAATTGTCCGTACTTGCTTAAATATTTTTTTGGATAGCGAATTGGGTGATGTGATTCAACAATCAACAAGCGATTTTTTTCATCGGCAAACTCTATTTGATAAATTGTTCCGCGGGGAATTATTATGTAGTCCCCATAACTAAAAGGCAATTCACCATATTGCGTATGAACAGTTCCTTTGCCTTCATGAATGAAAATTATTTCATCTGCATCAGCATTTTTATAAAAATAATTTTGTGTGCC
>JAICKT010000395.1 GCA_025927795.1 Parafilimonas sp.
TACTGCATGTGTTTAAAGTGAAGAAAGGCATGAGGCATTAACACCGCTATGCGAAAAAATATTGCTTTTATCTTTCGAAACGGCATTGCTTATTAAAGAAGCTTGCATGCGTTTAAATGTATGATGAAAATTCTATTGAAGAAAGCTTAACCCCGGGTACTCTCGTTATTTATCGTTATCAATAAATTTTCAGCAATTGAATTTTCATCGGTGATTTGTATAAGTTAATTCAAAAATTTTATGGCTCATTTCATAAAAATAACCGTAACGAAGTATCATTTAAAATTAAAACAATAAAAATAATTAGTATGCGGCGATAGGCTGATATTAAAGCGGCTATTTTATATAGGACTGACGCTAATATTTTTTTCATTAATAATATAACTCCGGCTTAAATACAATGCCACAAAAATAATTTTGCATGAATGATAGAAATTAAGAAAACAATTCTTGTTATATTTAAAAGAAGAAATAATGTGAAGATGTTTGAACATTATTTATTAGTCAGCATAGTAAAAAATGAGCACTCTTGATATTATTTCTGTTTAATATTTTTATTTGAAAACGGATTTCGATGCAGTAATTGTTGGATCGGGCCCAAATGGATTGGCAGCTGCCATTGTGTTACAACAAGCGGGTTTATCAGTTTTATTAATTGAAGGGAAAAGTAAAATTGGTGGTGGTTTGCATTCCGCTGAACTTACATTGCCGGGTTTTATACATGATGTTTGTTCTGCTGTTCATCCGCTTGCTGCAGATAGTGCTGTATTTGAAAAATTTCCGCTCGAAAAATATGGTCTTGAATTTATGCATTCCGCTTTTGCAGCCGCACATCCTTTTGATGATGGTACTGCTGTAACATTAGAAACATCAATCGAAAGAACAGCGCAACAATTTAAAGACCCGGAAACGTATAAGCAACTGATAAAACCTTTATTTAATAACTGGCAGAATATTCGGTCTGCGTTTTTAGGTCCGCTGCATATTTCAAAAAATTTATTTAAAGCTGCATCTTTTGCTTATCATGCTGCATTACCGGCATCGCATCTTGCAAAAAATAATTTTACCGATGTGAAGGCACAAGCACTTTTTGCAGGCATGGCAGCGCATTCAATGCTTCCTTTAAATAAACTTACCACTTCAGCAATTGCATTAATATTAATGCTGATAGCGCATGATAAAGGTTGGCCTGTAATTAAAAGTGGTTCACAAAAATTAGCTGATGCACTTACCGCATATTTAATTTCGATAGGTGGTAAAATTGAGATTAATAATATGATTACATCAATAAAACAATTGCCTTCATCAAAAATTATTTTATTTGATGTTACGCCAAAACAATTATTGCAAATAGCAGGTGAAAAATTTTCAAACTTTTATGCATGGCAATTGAAGCGTTATAAATATGGAATGGGCGTGTTTAAAATAGATTGGGCTTTATCACAGGCTGCTCCTTTCACAGCACAACAATGCAGAAAGGCAACAACAGTTCATATTGGCAATTCATTTAATGAAATTATGCAAAGCGAACAAACAACATGGAATGGTAAATGCTCGTTAGAGCCGTTTGTGATTTTTGTGCAGCCAACAATTATTGATGCTTCCAGGGCGCCTGCAGGAAAACATGTTGCATGGGCTTATTGCCATGTGCCTAATGGCTCTGTAGAATCAATGACAGATGCAATTGAAAAACAGGTTGAGCGTTTTGCACCAGGTTTTCGCGATTGCATTCTTGCGCGTCATGTTATGAATACTTCAGACTTTGAAAATTATGATCCAAATTATGTTGGCGGAGATATAAACGGTGGTATGTTTAATCTCACACAAATTTTTACGCGTCCCGCATTGCGATTATCTCCTTATCGAACTTCAGCAAAAAATATATACATCTGTTCATCATCAACACCACCCGGTGGCGGCGTACATGGTATATGCGGATATTATGCAGCAAGGCAATCTTTAAAAGATATTTTCAAAATATCATTGCCTGCGCTTTAGTTTCTATCAATTAATAACTGAAATATTTTACAATCGCAACAAGAGAAATATTTAATGATTCAACAAAATATATTCCATAAAAATCTGTGACAATGAAGCAAATCTATTTCATAGAAAGAATAAATTTTAAAATGTGATAACAGGAAAAGTTTATTGTGAACCCGAACTTTTTCTCCATCCAAAATTGCAAGCTGTACTGTACTGTGCTGTATCCGGTTTAAAAATGTTTAGATATATTCGTAAGAAGAACGAGGTACTGTTTTTTCTGCTGTACTTCATTTAAAAAATAAATAACGGATTGCTTGTTCATGTTGCAATATTAACAGATGAACATTTGCAATTAAATAGAATAAAATATGCAAACCTTAAATGAAAAATATTCCGCCTTTGATATTGATGAGGAAAGAAAAACGCCAAAATATTTGCAGGTAATTGATTGTGTAACCAACGCTATTAAACAAGGTAAGCTTAGAAAAGATGATAAAATTCTTTCTATTAATGAATGCAGCAATGAATATTTTTTGTCGCGTGATACAGTACAGAAAGCTTACGATATACTGGAGCAACGTGGTATTATCTGCGCTATTAAAGGCAAGGGTTTTTATATAAGCAGAACAGATATTGTATCAAAATACAGGATACTGTTACTGTTTAATAAAATCAGCAATTATAAAAAACAGATTTATAATTCTTTTATTGAAACGTTGGGTGATAATGCGGTGGTTGATTTGAAAATTCATCACAGCAATGCAAAGGTTTTGGAAAGTCTTATTCTTGACAACCTGCATGATTATAATTATTTCGTTATTATGCCGCATTTTTATGAAAACATTGCTGAAGCATATAATCTGATTCTAAAAATTCCACCTGAAAAATTAATCATACTTGATAAAGATCTTACTTATGTAAACAAAAAGTACGCAGCTGTTTTCCAGGATTTCAGAAATGATATTGTTGAAGCGCTTGAATCTGGTTTAGATGTTTTGCAGAAGTATAAAAAACTTGTGCTGGTGCACCCGAAAATGGTTTCTTATCCGGTTGAAATTGTTACAGGCTTCCGCAATTTTTGCATGCAGAATAATTTTTCAAACAAAATTATTCACGAAATAAAAACTGATACTGAAATAAATGCAGGAGAAGCATATATTGTAATTGAAGAAACCGATCTTGTTCAGCTTATAAAAAATTGCAATTCAAAAAAATTAAAACCCGGTAAAGATGTTGGCATTATTTCTTACAATGAAACACCGCTTAAAGAAATATTACTTGATGGTATTTCTGTAATATCAACCGACCATGCAAAAATGGGTGAAACTGCGGCCAGGCTTATTCTTGAGAACAGGCAGGAAAAAATAAAGAACCCTTTTACACTTATCTTAAGAAAATCTTTGTAGAGTTTATAATGCATTGTTAGCGCATGAAAAAAACATTTTTATCAGCGTTCATTTTTATTTTCATTAATGTAATTCATGCACAAACAAAACCTGCACGATTAATTGTAAGAGGTGATGACATGGGCTTTTCTCATGCAGGCAATCTTGGAATAATTGAATCATATAAAAATGGAATTGAAAAATCTGTTGAAGTGTTAGTTCCTTCGCCGTGGTTTCCTGAAGCAGTAAAGTTGTTGAAAGAAAATCCGGGTATTGATGTGGGTATTCATCTTACATTAACCAGTGAATGGGATAATGTGAAATGGCGTCCGCTAACGGATTGCAAAAGCCTCGAAGATTCCAATGGATATTTTTATCCAATGATATGGCCGAATAAAAATTATCCAAACAAAAATTTATTAGCGCACGAATGGAAACTTTCAGATATAGAAAAAGAATGGCGCGCACAAATTGAATTGGCTATAAAAAATATTCCGCACATCAGTCATATTTCTTCACACATGGGTTGCACGAATATGAATGATACTGTGTATGCACTTGCAAGAAAACTGGCAAAAGAATATAACATAGATATCGAGCCAAAAGATTTTAATGTTTCAGACGCAACCTATAATGATACACATAAATCAAGCGCAGAAAAAATTAAGAGCTTTATAAATATGTTGAATAAATTGGAGCCTGGCAAAA
>JAICKT010000534.1 GCA_025927795.1 Parafilimonas sp.
ACCATACCCGCAAATACAGACTTTCAGCTGAAATTGGTAGTTGCCTGGGGAACAGATTTTACCGGCGATAAACAATACGGATTTCAACAACCCGGTTGGGATGGAACGGCACCTGATTTTGGTTGCTATGTTTTGTTGCCGCCAGCCATTTCTGTTAACAATTTTAATCAACAGTTAAGCGCATACGCACGAAAGGTACTACCTCCGGATAACAAGGATAGTTATATTGTACAACCATTAAGTGCTGTGCATTATGACGCTGAAACAGGTAATTACAGCAATAAAACAATCAGTCACGAACTGATCAATGTATTGTGGCTGATTGCCGCATTCATACTTTTAATCGCCTGCGTAAATTTCATTAATCTTTCTACCGCACAAGCTATTAACCGGGCAAAGGAAGTTGGCGTAAGAAAAGTTTTGGGAAGTAATAAATCTCAATTGAGAATCCAGTTCCTCGTTGAAACCTTTTTGATTGTTACAAGCGCCGTAATCCTTGCGACAGTTATTACACTTCTTGCATTGCCTTATGTAAATCAATTGTTAGAACTTTCGCTTTCATTCAATATATTCAACAATCCCGCAATTATTTTATTTCTTTTAATCGTAACAATCGTTGTAACCGTACTCGCCGGTTTTTATCCTTCTATTGTTTTATCACGGTTCAATCCTGTTAATGCTCTAAAGAGTAAACTCACAGCAAAAGCTTCAAAGGGAATTTCATTAAGAAGAGGACTGGTAGTGTTTCAATTCATTGTTGCACAGGCATTGATTATTGGAACACTCATCACTATAAAGCAGATGGATTATTTTATGAATCAACCGCTTGGCTTCGATAAAGATGCAATCGTGAATGTTCCTTATCGTCCGGATAGCACTGGCGGCAAGCTAACGGACTATTTAAAGCAGCAGTTATTGTCAAACGGGGTGCAGGCAGTAAGCTTCAGTTCCAACTCGCCGATAGAAGATGATAATAATATGTTTACCACATTTAAATTTGACCATGCAATAAAGGATGCGGATTTCCAGGCTATTACAAAATTCGCAGACAACGACTATGTACCGACTTTTAAATTGCAATTGGTAGCCGGAAGAAATTTGAAACCTTTCGGTCCTACAACAGAGTTTTTAGTAAATGAATCATTCGTGAAAAACTTGGGACTTAAAAAACCGGAAGATATATTGAACAAAGAAATAAGCATAATGGGTGGCCTGATAAAATGCCCTGTTGTTGGTGTATTGAAAGATTTTAATGACAGGTCATTACGCCAGAGTTTGTCACCGCTGCTTATTGCCACAAACGCTACCATGTATCGCCAGGCTTCAATAAAACTTTCAACTACAAACATTGCTTCTACCATGCAATCCATCAAAAAAATATGGGAGCAAACATTTCCAAATCAGGTCTATGAATACAGATTTCTTGATGACAAAATCGAAAGTTTTTATAAACAGGAAAACCAGTTAGCGCAGCTATATAAAATTTTTGCAGCAATCGCTATATTCCTTAGCTGTCTTGGGTTGTATGGTTTAGCATCGTTCATGGCAGTGCAACGGATAAAAGAAGTGGGTATTCGTAAAGTACTCGGCGCTACTGCAGGCAATATAGTTTATTTGTTTTCGAAAGAATTTATCCTACTTATTGCAATTGCCTTTGCCATAGCTACTCCCATTGCATGGTATTTCATGCACCAATGGTTGCAGGATTATGCTTATCGCATCAACATCAGTTTATGGTTATTTGCTGCAGGTGGACTTGTTGCAATAATTATTGCTCTTGCAACAATCAGTTTCCAGGCAATAAAAGCAGCGATTGCAAATCCTGTAAAGAGTTTGAGAACGGAATAACTGATTTGAACATATATAGATTTGAAAAAAACAAAGTGATAGCTCAGCGTTTTAATTTATAAAAAATAATAAAAGATAAAGGCCTGGAGTCAATAAAATACTTGTCAATAAGAAAATGAAAAAATATGCGATGAGCAATGGAAACTATGCAAAAAAGTTAACTAATACATTATTTATTATCTATTTGGTTGCCTTATTGTGGATTTTAGTTTTCAAATTAGGTGTGCAGTTTTCTTATATGGGAAAGAGAAGAATAAACTTAATTCCGTTTAATGAACTTCTAGTTTTAAAGGGTAAAGTTGACTTTGTTGAAATGATTTTGAATGCAGTGATTTTTGTGCCGCTTGGTATATATATAGGAGTTTTATTTAAATGATGGACTTATGGAAAAAATATTTTCTTATTTTTCATTATTAGTTTATTGATTGAAGGGCTTCAATTTATCTTGAAAGTCGGGGCTTTTGATACTACAGATATAATTACTAATTCTTTAGGTGGAATAATTGGATTACTAATATTTAAAGCAATTGAAAAAGCATTCAAAAATAATTTCAAAGCACAAAAATTTGTAAACATAATTGCTGCAACAGGAACCGTCTTAATGACTCTATTGCTATTATTACTAAAACTAAACATGCTACCAGTAAAATATCAATAATGAAAAATTCTGTGCCTTGGTTGTGTCATTATTCATCACCATCGCTACAATAGCAAAGCCGGTTAAGAGTTTGAGAATGAAATAAAAAGTGATAAATGAAGCTAAC
>JAICKT010000204.1 GCA_025927795.1 Parafilimonas sp.
AAGTACTGGTTATATAAGCCACTAATATAAAATTTTGGTTGCTGTTTTTTGAAGGCGGCCTTCTTGTGTATGCATACACTGAAGTGCTATTTGAAACATATACGTTATAAGCAATGTTGTTAGGATAATAAATTGAGTTAACCGGCCTAAAAAGTATATATTTAAAATGATTACTTCTTGCAATAGAATCAACATAGGCAATATCAGCCTGTCTAAATCTTAGATTTCCAAGATAAAGAGTACTTGCTTCAATTTTAAATAATTTTTCCGATGCTATTAAGTTCAGTGTTTCAGAAGTATCATAATTTATAGAATCTGTCATAGCCCAACCTGTTAAACTGATGTGCTTATTATTAAATTTAAATCGAAACATAATCTTACCATTTTTTAAAGCCCAATGATGAAAAGTGGCTGTATCAATATAGAGCCCAGGCAATACGGCTATATTGGTGCTTGCCTTTCTCACAATTTTGGAAGTTTGGCAACTAAATAAAAAAATGATTGATAAAAGACAAAGCAGAAGCAAATAGTTTCTTCTTGTAAATGCAGTAGTTTTCATAATGTATTATTATAAAGATTATTGATGAGGTGCTGGTGGAGAAGGATCTGCTTTAGCCAATGCTTTAAATGAAGATAATGGTAACAATAATGTTGATGTTACATAAATCTCATAAGCTATATGATTATCATCAGTAACGTAAGGTTTAAATAGGACGAATTTGTTCTTTTTTGCCAATTCATCTGAGATGTCCTTTGTAGCTTTTTTTGTAAGTTTTAAATTCCCGAAATACAAAGGTGATGTATTAATATTTACGTTAATTGAAGACGAAGTCAAATTTAATAAGTCAGTGTCATAATCTAAAACATCAGAAGGGCTGGTAGCTGGCCAACCTGCAAGTGTTATATCGCTACGATTAAAAACGAATTGTAACATAACTCTCTCATCATTATGTTTTGTATACCACTTTTGGTAATTCAATGAATCTATATAAAGTACTTTGAAGTTAGGCATGTTACATCTGGAAGAGGAAAGGGTAAGTACAAGCAAAATAAAAATTGGAAGTCTAATTATAAAAGAAAAGAAATTTATTCTACTCAGAAACTTTTTCATAAACAGGGAGCTTTTAAGTTGTTAATAAATTTTGCTCCACCAATCTAACTTCTCTTTTCCAAATAACCAAAATCTTTTAACAGTATTTCTACGCAAACCCTTACACAGCGTACTTCTACGCAACTATAAATATGCTTTAACAGCACTCTTACGCATTCTTTTTTTTGCGTGTTTTCTACCTTGATTTAGGGGTATGTGCGAGGACAATTTTGAGTCATCATTCAAAAACAAAAACAATGAAAACTCAAATTGCTCTTCGAATAATTTTGGTTGCAGTTGCTCTTATTTTCTCTATAAATAATAATAACGGAAGCTTTAAGCAACCTGCATACGCTTTTAATAATAATTCTAAAATCAGCGCATCTTCATCTTCTTCACATCAAGAAAATAAAACTATGACGCATAGTAACGAAAACAACGTTCCTTATTTGCCGCAACAAGAACATGAACATGACTTTGATTGTTTTGATTTTAAACATCATGAAGTGCGCAGTTTCTGGAGATGTTTGGCAAATAAAGCTTTTGCTATTTTGTATCATATTGTTATACTTCTGCCGATTGTGATAGAAAGTTTAAAACAAGTATTATCTTAAATTACTGCTATGCATTATTTGCCAATCACTCATTATTCATTTGCTATCTTTACCGCCAATCATGCAACTCGCGTCATTTCTTGCAAAGCGTATAGCATTCAACAATCAACATTCTTTCTCAAGATTTATTATACGCCTTGCAACGGCTGCAACAGCTTTAAGCGTTGCAGCTATGATTATAACACTTGCCTTTGTTAACGGTTTTCAATACGCAGTAAGTAATAAAATATTTAATTTCTGGGGACATTTAAGAGTACAGGAATATGAGCCTGATAAATCTTATATTGCTGAAGAAACGCCGTGGCCGCCGAATGATACAGCGCTTCAGATTTTGCATGCATTTCCGCAGATAAAACAAGTACAGGCTTTCGCTACAAAAAGCGCTGTGGTTGAAAATAATAAAGAGATAGAAGGCATTTTATTTAAAGGCGTTGAAAGCAATTATAATTTCAATAATCTAAAATCATTTTTAAAACAAGGCAGGTTTCCTGAATTTAATGACAGTGCTTATAGCAAAGACATTTTACTTTCAGAATTTATTGCGAATGAACTGCAGATAAAATTGAATGATTCTGTGAATGTATATTTTATAAATCAGCAGGAAGGCAGAGCATCTGTTCGAAGGCTGCATGTGTGCGGCATTTTTAAAACAGGTATGGATGAATACGATAAAACTTTTGCCATTGGTGATATACGTTTATTACGCCGCGTTTTTAACTGGCAACACAATGAGATTGGCGGGTACGAAATTTTTTTGAAAGATTATACAAAGATGGATACCATAAATTCTCAGTTGTATAATATGCTTCCGCAGGCTTGGATAAGCCGTACCATAAAACAAATTTATCCAAACATATTCGACTGGTTGCAGATACAGGGTGTAAACCGAACAGTAATTTTTGTTGTGATGTCAATTGTTGCAATCATAAATCTTTTAACCTGTTTACTTATTTTAATTCTTGAACGCACGAGAATGATTGGCATTTTAAAAGCTGTTGGCAGCCGCGACTGGACGATACAAAAAATATTTCTTTATCATTCAGGCATAATTGCCGGCGTTGGAATTATAATTGGTTTAATATTCGGTTTAGGCATTTGCATTTTACAACAACATACAGGTTTTATAAAGATGAATGAATCTGCATACTATGTTTCTGAAGCGCCAGTGTATATTATCTGGTGGGAAGTTGTTGTAGTTTGCGTTGGAACTCTACTTGTTTGTTTGCTTTCATTGCTCCTCCCTACTCTATTTATAAAAACGATTCGTCCGGTAAAAGCAATTCAATTCAGATAAATACATTTAATAAAAAAGGTTGGCATAATACCAACCTAAGTAAGAAATAACTTTTATGATTTATTGTTTTAATCCCAATTTCATAAGAATATCTGTTGCAATTTTCCTTCCCTGTATCAATTCGGTATCACAGGAAGGACGATAATGAATGCCTCCATATACTTTTCTTTCAATGTTAGTGCTGCCAGTCGGCATTCCAGCCATTGGTCACAATGATTCCTGATGCCGACCCATCCACAGAAACCCATGAGATGTCCTTCTCGGATCCTGATAGCGATGTGTATGCGATATTGGTGCCGTCAGGCGACCACGAGATGTTAGTTTTCATGACGCCGCCAGAGATAATATTAGTGAAACCACTACCGTCCGAGTTCATGACACCGATCCGCGTGTTGTAGTATGAATCGCCAGGCGCCTGGATGCTCATCACTGCTATTTTCGTACCACTCGGAGACCACCTGGGAGATAGGTAATAGAAATCATTGTAATATGCAAGAGCCGTTGAATTCGTACCATCGGTATTGATGGTGAAGATGTCGTAGCCGTTATCGTCAGGGACGACCAGCGCCAGCTTCGTGCCATCTGGTGACCATGATGGTTGAATAATGTATTCCCCACTGTACAGCAGCGACGGTGGCCTGCTTGTCCCGTCGGCATCTACCACCCAGATGCCGCCGCTTCTGTCGTTACTCGGCACTGAATAGGCAATCTTTGTTCCATCGGGGGACCACGTTGGGTTCTGGCAGTAGCTCTCCGAAAACGTCTTGCGTACGACGTTTGACCCATTCGCGTTCATTATGTAAATTTCAGGATTGCCGCTGCGGTTACTAACGAACGCTATACGCGAACCGTCCGGCGACCATGACGGCTGGTCGTCGATCCCGGCGTTGTTAGTGAGCCGATTGATGTTGGACCCATCAGCGTTGCAGGAATAGATCTCTGCATTACCGTCACGGTCACTCACGAAAACAATCTTGCAGTTTGTGCATGCCGGAGGCTTGTTCACTGCCATTACAGTTACCTGAATCGTATCTCTGTCAAACAATGCGTCTGCATCTGTCACCTTTAATTCAAACAGGTAAACTCCTTGCACCAAATTAATTACCGGCGTTTGTACTACATTGGCATCGGTAATATTAAATGAGGAAGGACCTGAAATTTTTGTCCACAGATAACCTGTAATATTATTATCCGGATCAAATGATAAACCGCCATTAAGGTTAACGGTGTTGCCAGGCAGCATGATGGTTGTGTCGCTGCCTGCATTGGCAACTGGGGGGTGATTGGGTGGCTGATCAGTGTTTAAACACCCCTCACAGGAATGTTCTTTTTTACAACCGGAAAGGCCGATTATAGTAAGCATGCTTATTATAAAAACTGCTTTTTTTAAAACCTGTGGTATCATACCCGTAATTTTTACGTTATTCGGAATGAGTGATTATAATAAGCATACTTACCATAAAAACTGTTCTTTTAAAACCCGGGTGTCATAGAGTAATTTTTGGATCAATGGAATTTGATTTGCTGAAGGCATAGACGAACCACATCTTTAGAAAGTCAGTACTCTTATTTCTTTATTTTGTGATAAAGCATTTGTCTTTTCGTACAAATTCGGATATTTTGTCGAATTAACAAAATCAGTGCTTACTTTATTTAAAGGAAGCTGTGAAAAGGATTTATTTGTACTTAGTAATAAGCAGCAACTTATTAGCGCAACTATAATTTTTTTGTTTTCATAAAAATATTTTAGTTATGTGAATCTATTCTTTAGGGCATTGAATAAAAACTACTGTTGAGTAATTGACAAGAATGAATGATAAAGTTCTCTTCTTTTATTATACTTAGATTAATGAACAACAAAAATTTATCAGTTGCATCTGTACTGCCGATTATTTATTGATCTTTCATTTTGTATCAAAGGGCAACAAACGTTGCCCTTCATCTTATGAAAACTTCATTTCAGCAGGTTTCATAGATTAGCACGGCTTGTGACAATGAAACCTTGCGTAATTACGCAGGGTCGCTTAGCAGACCCTGCTATGACGAAAATTCTTATTTTTTTCATGTAGTCAATTTTAAAGATTTAAACTTAAAGAAGTTTATTTGTTTGAAAAAATAATGTAGTGAAAAATGGATGCATGAATATTTATACTTCATACACTCAATCTCTTTTCATAAGGAATTTTTTCTCCAAATTCGATATAGCGCTTTAAGATTCTTAAATACATTGCCCAGCAATAGCTCGATATTTTATAATGTGGGTTATCGGGAGGCCCACTTGTATGATGAAATGCACCTTGCGTAATACTGTTTTTGTTTGCAAGTACAAATCCAACTTTTGTATGCTTCCAGTCATCATCAGATTCATGCATCGTAAATTCAAATCTTTCTTGGGAACGCATTTTGAAATAACGGCTGCCCAAATATATTCAGGAGGAAAAAACAATTCGTAATGTTCTCCAACCTGCGGTTTGCCTTTAGAACTTTTAGTCCACCAATTATCTAAACCTTTTGGTGTTGAATTTCCTTCAAATACTTTTTCTACAGAGGTATTAATAGGAAACTGATGAAATATATCAGGCATGAGTTAAAGTTATTGTTTTAAATACTGCATATTAAACAATAACTATTTAAAATAAATAAGAGGAATTGTAAAAACAGTTCCCCTTATTTGCTTGTAAAACCGCTTCATAGTTAGAGGCAGCTTTGTGCTTAATTGCTTCTGTTCATAGATTTAATTTTAAAAGAGTTTTATTAATGCTGATTAATTTCTTATAGGTTGTAATGCATGGAAATAAGTATATAACCCTATCTCTGTGCCCATTACTTGCGCTATATCCACCGAATGACGAAAATGAAAGCCAACATAAATACGTGATAAAGCAATTTCTCTTGCAGCCTGTGATAAACTTGTGTATGATCTTGTTACACCAGGTAATGCCGGGCTTGTAACATCAAAATCAAAATTGTTCTGCCCAAAAAATGCTGCCACTACTACCGCACCGGCAGAACCATTTACAGGATCGTTTGCCGGGTAATCAGGGCTTGCAGGTATGGGAGAAACTAATGGCTGCCATGTGGTATCTGCAACTGTTAGTTTGTTGCCATCACTATCGCCAAGATGAATAGCAGTATATGGGCGCCAGGTAAAATAATAATACTTCGCATCAAAGCTGGCAATGTTTGCATCAGCTTCTGCCATTTGCAGCAGCGCAAACAAGCGTGCTATTTTCCATGCGTCCTGAAGATTTTTTTGAGCAATCAATGTTTTGGCAATATTGTCAAACATAAATGGTATGTTAGGTAACCAAAATTTTGCATACTCAGTTTCATCAGGCGTACGCACATTGCTTATAACACCACCTGCTCTTTTCAATTCATCATAATCCCTGGTATAAAGAAGACTTTTTATTGGATACGGTGGAATCTTTGGCTGAACTGACTTCCTGAAGCTAATGCAAAAAATATTTCTTTATCATTCAGCTATAATTGCAGGTGTTGGAATTATAATTGGTTTGATATGCGGTTTAGGCATTTGTATTTTACAACAACATACAGGGTTTATAAAAATGAA
This sequence comes from Parafilimonas sp., assembly GCA_025927795.1. Lineage (GTDB taxonomy): Bacteria > Bacteroidota > Bacteroidia > Chitinophagales > Chitinophagaceae > Parafilimonas. Next base: position 6,573 of record JAICKT010000204.1, read on the forward strand.
TGAATCTGCTTATTATGTTTCAGAAGCGCCGGTGTACATTATTTGGTGGGAAGTTGTTGTTGTTTGCGTTGGAACATTGTTGTTTTGTCTCGTTTCGCTTTTGCTCCCTACCCTATTTATAAAAACAATTCAGCCTGTAAAAGCAATTCAGTTTAGATAACTCTTTCAAATTAAAAAGGCTGGTATATTACCAACCTTAAGTAAGAAATAACTTTTATTATTTATTATTTTAATCCCAATTTCATAAGAATATTTGTTGCAACTTTTTTTGCAAAAAATGAAATCCGCGATTTAAAAATCAGAACGTAAGAGGATCGTCATATTCAAATCATAAATCCCCTGATAGCAAAGCTTTCAGGGGATGTCATGTTAATAAAAATTTCCGATTAAAAAGCTTTTAGAAAACTCTTCCGACACAATTTTCATGGCCTGGAACCATTACAATAGATCCGTTACCACTAAGGTTTGCATAAACACCTGTCCCGCTAAGAACACGCCACTGCCCGGTAAGTGTGGTCATCTGACATTCAGAAAAAGTAGTAAATTCATCTCCTCCATCTGGGGTAAATGTGGTTGTGCAATGAATTGCCATACCGAAATATTTAATATCCATAATATAAGTCCCCGATGTTCCAAGTTCGGGGCTTGCTACATAAGACCCTGTTTTTACAACGTGAGGCGGTACGCCTGTAGCGGTTAATGTTGTCGTATTTAAAAAAACTTCAGCTGGTTTAGCGGAGGTAACCGAGTTGAATGCAGTTGCAGTAGCTTTATTGTTAGGCGAAACAAGGCCATCGCTTTTTTTGCACGCCGTGAAGAGAATAAATGATACTGCCATCAGCAGCAACATTGTTTTTAATTGCATTTTCATAATGTAGTTTTTAATTGTTAATGAATAAATGTTTAAAAAGATTGATAAGAGAAAATATTTGGCAACAGAAATCTTATTTCTTTCAGATAATCTAAAGCATTAATTCTTAAAAAATAAATTCCGGCAGCAAGAGCAATCGTAAGTTTTTTTTTAAGTAAAGTTTTCATACATTTTGTTTTGGACTTATAACAATAAAAAGTGGAAACGAGGATTGAATTTATTGTTCGATTGACAGGATTAAAAGCCGGAATGATTAGTTGCCGATGCTGAATGATAATTTGCGGGAAAGAATGATTACTTCGCAGACAAAATCAATTCATAAAATAGTAACAGAAGCTTTTTACGATTTTTTGGATT
>JAICKT010000017.1 GCA_025927795.1 Parafilimonas sp.
ACATCTTCAGTTGAAAAACATTCACCAAATTTTTTTATTTCAAAATCGTAACCTTGTTGCGTGTGGTCGAAATTGTTGATTACTTCAATCACTTTTGATATAGCAAACGGCGCCTTTGTATGAATAGTTTGTAATATTTTTTTTGTTTCGTTCACTAGTTCGTTTTGTGCAACCACTTTATTTACTATCCCGTATTGCTCTGCATCTTTTGCAGCAATCATTTCGCCGGTCATAATAAATTGCATTGCACGATTTCTGCCAACCAATTGCGTTAAACGTTGCGTGCCGCCATAACCTGGTATCAAACCCAAATTCACTTCCGGCTGTCCAAACTTTGCATTTTCACTTGCAATAATAAAATGACAAGCCAAAGCTAATTCACAACCACCACCCAATGCAAAACCGTTTACTGCAGCAAGTATTGGTTTGGGTGAATTTTCAATTTTATCAAAAACATTTTGTTGCCCTTTTCTTGCAAGCGCTTCTCCTGATGTTGAATCTAATGATAAAAACTCGCTTATATCTGCACCGGCAACAAAAGCCTTTTCTCCTGCGCCTGTTATAATTGCTGATTTAATTTCATTGTTGTTATACACTTCATCAACTGCTGTGCTTAATTCATCAATAACAACTTTATTCAGCGCGTTTAGTTTTTCGGGGCGATTAACAGTGATGATGAAAATATTTTCTTCTAAAGATGTAAGTAGTGTTTGATAACTCATAAACTGATTTTAAAAATCCCGGTGTTTTCTAACCCATTCTTTAATATAGTCAGCAATGTCTTTTGTGTTTGCGCCCGGTGCAAATAATTTTCCAACGCCCATTGCATTCAGTTCTTTCATATCATCTTCGGGAATTATTCCTCCACCCGTAACCAACACGTCATCCATTTCTTTTTCTTTTAGCAATTGAATAATTTTTGGAAACACCGTCATGTGCGCACCACTTAAAATGCTGATGCCAATTGCATCCACATCTTCCTGCAATGCTGCATTTACCACCATTTCAGGTGTTTGCCGCAAGCCGGTATAAATTACTTCCATGCCTGCATCACGCAAAGCTGTGGCAATTACTTTTGCGCCGCGGTCATGACCATCCAATCCAACTTTTGCAACTAAAACACGTATGGGGCGATGTAACTTTTTTTCCATCAACAAAAAAATATCAGCTATTATTTAGCCGGTGTAATAATTATGTTGCGATATTCAATTGGTCCGTGGTCGCCCTGGATAAGCAGCGGACCCGGCTCGCCTTCATGACTGTTTATTGCACCACCGGTTATTCCCGGAATTTCACGATTGCAAATAACTGTTTTGCCATTGGCAGCAATCGTAACCATTCTGCCAACTAAAGTAATATCATAACTCTGCCATTCGCCTGCAGGCTTTGCGGTCATTTCGCTGGGTGCAATAAATCCATAAACTGCACTAAACACATCTTTGTAAGGTTCATTGCCGTCTGCATCTTCAATTTGCACTTCATACCTACCCCGCAAATAAACACCGCTATTACTGCCTTTGGGATAACGAAATTCAATATGCAGCTTGAAATCATTAAATGTTTTATCTGTTAGAAGATTAGAGCCCGAATGCGGGCTGGTTAAAATTCCATCTTTTACAATCCATTGATTGGTTTTTCCCGAAGAGTGCCATCCGCTTAAATCTTTACCATTAAATATTGTAATGGATTTTTGCCAAACGGGCTCACCGGTGCGTTTAAGCGAAGGTGCACGTACAGCGCTCCATGTATAATTTTTTCCATCGGCAGCAACCATAGTGCCTTTTAAACTATCGTCATCAAATGTTCCTTCAAAGGAAATATCATTATCTTCCTTTTCCCATTGCGGCGGAATTGAAAAACTCATTTTCCCATTACTAAAATTAATTTTTGAAATGGGTCTTGCACTGCCGCCTGTTCCTACATATTGACCAACCAAAGTACGAGTACCCGAAAGCTGCACTTCAAGCCAGGATGGATATTCGCTGCCATCCATATAAAGCGTCATGTCCCATCTTCCTATAAGTGAAGGCGAATCTGCATTTTGTTTAAAATGATTATTGGCTTTTGCAGAATTAAAGCCTGATAAAACAAGAGATAATAAAGTAAACCGGAATAATTTTCTTACAAATACGGGAAAGTGTTTCATATAGCCGTTATTTAATGGCTACAAAATAAACATAAAATATATAGGCGCAGCTAAATGATAATTGATTTATGAGATTGCCGGAGACGTTAATTCATTTTCTTTTTTAGATTACTTACCTGCTCCTGCAAATTGTTTACTAAGCCGGCAAGCTGGTTTACATCCCAGCGCTGTTGTGTGTTTGCTTTGGTGATAATCATTTGTGCTCTCCAAACTTCGAGAATATCATCAGGGTTTACATGATAAGGTTCATACTGCGGATTATCACTAATTAAAGTAAGTTTATTTTTATAGCGATTGTTTTTCATGATGCGCTTGTAAACGATGCCTTCATTTTTTGAAACAACAATATATGTATTGTTTGCTCTGATATCGTCCATCGCTTCTACTCTTTCACCCACAATGATGCTGCCGCTTGGTGTGGGCAACATACTGTCGCCAACAATTTCAAAAGCACGGTATTCACCGGGAGCAAGCATAGGTAAAGTAAAAGTGTTTAATTCATCAATAAACTCCGGATCAGCATAACCGGCAAGATAACCGGCGGCTGCTTTTACCGGTACAAACTGAATTTCATTTATATCACCCTGTAATTTTAGCTGGCGGCGTTTATCAATATAATTGCCCCCTTTTTTTGAAGCCGATAAATCCATCAGCAACAATTCATCAAGGCTTAATTTAAAAATGCTGCATAGATTTTCCAGCACATCAAGTCTTGGTTCCGCACGTTCTTCTTCATATGCACCAACAAGAGAGCGCTTAATTTTTAGCTTATGTGCAAACTCTTCCTGCGTCCATCCGCGCAGCTTGCGTAAATGTTTAAAATTTTTTCCGGCAAAACTCATGGCTAATTCATTTAGCCGCAAATTACTAATTATTTTAGTTGAAAAAAATAAATTATTAAAGGATTGGTAACCGAACTGGAAAAGGGAAATTAAATCAATAGGAGCAGGAACAGAGATTAAAGGTATAAGGGAAAGCTTTATTCCTCATAAATCCTTATAACTGATACTTTGCCAAGGTATCAAACTTTGCCTTCTGTTCCTGCAAGTGTAGTTGCAATTAGTTTTGGTTTGTAATTATGTAGTTGTTTAAGTTAATACGTGTTTTATTTAAATAGGTGATAATTCAAATCAAAAAATTTTTAAAAAATGCCACAGCTTTTTTCTGTGGCATTTTTTAGATTCTCGGCTTCTTATCGCCCAACATCAGTATTTCATTTACCTGAACTTCAGTAACGTAATGTTTATTGCCATCCTTATCGGTATAATTACGATTAATAAGCTTGCCTTCAATGGCAACTTCGCTTCCTTTAAATAAAAATTGTTCGGCAATATCTGCTACTTTGCCCCATGCAACTAAATTATGCCATTGCGTTTCTACTACTTTATCACCTTTGGTTGTGCGATAATTTTCATTAGTGGCTACACTGAATTTTGCCATTTTTTTTCCACCTTCTGTAGTGCGTATTTCGGGGTTGTTGCCAAGATTTCCGATTAACTGAACTTTGTTTTTAAGTGCGTACATAAAATAAATTTTTTATTTTTTAAAATTTGATTATTTCAATCACGGCGGCGCCTTGCCGTTGACAAAACAAAAGTGCATTATCAAAAAAGCGATACCCGGGTTTTATACATTTACTTGCGGATGTATGCGTTTGTAAACGGTTGTATTTGAAAATATTTATCTTTATTACGAATTATCTTCGTATGCAAACCGAAACCAAAACCTGCTTACAATGCGGTAAAACCTTACGTGGTCGTGCAGACAAAAAATTTTGCGATGATTATTGCCGCAATAATTATAATAACCAACTAAAAGCAAACACTAATAATTATGTGCGCAACATTAATAATGCACTTGGCAAAAACAGGCGCATATTAGAAAGTATACTGCCATCAGACAAAGAAAAAATTACTGTACTAAAGCACAGATTATTGCAAAATGGATTCTCTTTTAAATACTGTACACATTTATTAACTACACAAAAAGGTACTTATTTTTTTTGTTATGATTACGGCTACCTGCCGTTGGAAAACGACTGGTATTTAATTGTACATCGGCACGGCGAATAATTTACTTCAGTATCAAGGTAAATCGCTTGCATAAATAACTTTTTTGCTTGCTTGTAAATGAAGTAATCTCGGCGCAGCAAATTTTAATTCTTTTATTTGATAAGGTGGATACACATAACAGTTGTAAGGTTGCGTATCATCATATTCAACAAAAATTATCCACGCATTTAATTGGTCTAAAATAATGTCCCTGCGTTTTTGCGAACATTGAAATGTCCACGAAAGTGAATATTTATTTGCATTAGTTCTTCGTTGTGTTTTTACGGCAACACCAATATCATTTACAAACAAATCTGCATCCCAGTTCTTTTGCTTGCCGTTATAAATTTTATAATCCGGTCCCCTTACATCAGCATATTGTAGCAAAACTTTTTTACAGGCTTCTTCACCTAACTTACTTACGAAATGATCGTCTAAAATTTTTTTTGTTTGATGTTGATTTGAATCAGAATAATCAACCGTTGATACTACTTGTTGCGCAAACTGCCACGCTCTTTTCACCGCACCGAGTTCAAGATTTATTTTAGTAACAGATGAATAAAATTTTTTCACGTCAAAAATGTCGCGTTAAAATATGACAATTAAATGGTATTGATTGGGCAGGAATTTTTATCTTCACGCCCTAAAAAATTTTTGTTATGAGTTTACGTTTAGGGGATACTGCTCCCAACTTTAAAGCAACAACAACAGAGGGTGAAATTGATTTTTATGAATACCTTGGTAACGGGTGGGGTATTTTATTTTCGCATCCCGCAGACTACACACCTGTTTGTACAACTGAACTTGGCAAAACTGCAGCGTTGCAGGAAGAGTTTGCCAAACGCAATGCAAAAGTTTTAGCTGTAAGTGTCGACCCATTAGATAAGCATAAAGGCTGGGTAAATGATATTAATGAAACACAAAATGTAAATGTTGGTTTTCCGCTAATTGCAGATGAAGACAGAACAGTGGCAACGTTATACGACATGATTCATCCCAATGCATCTGCTACTGCAACTGTACGTTCTTTATTCATTATCGGTCCGGACAAAGTTGTAAAACTGATGATTACTTATCCTGCAAGCACAGGCAGAAATTTCCAGGAAGTATTGCGCGTATTGGATAGTTTGCAATTAACATCAAATTATAGTGTTTCCACTCCGGCAGATTGGAAAGACGGTGAAGATGTAATTATTGGCGGAACAATTTCTACAGAAGATGCATACACTAAATTCCCTAAAGGTGTAAAGGTGGTAAAACCTTATTTGCGTTATACGCCGCAACCGAATAAGTAAACCTTGCAATTTTATTTTGCAAAGCATTTCAGAAATATGAGATGCTTTTTATTTTATATATACTGATAAAACTTTTTTTAGCGTCTTTGTCCAAATATCAAACTTCCATTCGTTATCAGGGTAATCAAATTATCTTGATTTTATTAAACTCTATCCCGATGTTTTATTGCGTGTTCCCGCAATTTATTGTACTTCTTATTTAGGTATTCGCCCGAAAGTTTAAGTGGAGTAAGAAAAGATTTAACGCAAGAAATTTTAAAAAGTACTTCATATAGTTCATGTATTGTACCCGCAAATATTGATGTTCTTATTATAGAATCTTTGTTCTTCGAACGTCATGTTGAGGAACGAGACATCTCATAAATTTAAGCTGTTAAAACGCAAAGATTTCTCCTTGGTCGAAAATGACGCACCATAAAGCAGGAAAATATTTGATGTGTTTCGCAGAACCGGTGTTTCTTTAAGAAGAACCATCGCTATCTTTTTTTGTTTCATCTGTATCTGCAGGTTGCAAATCATCTTCAGGTGAAAATATACGACTGATACCGCTAAAAGTTCCATACTTAGACAAAGACGATATTTTCAAAATCCTTTCGCGTTTGCGCTCTTCCCGCAATATGCGGTGCCTGGCAGTAAGCAATTCAAATTGAGTGATAAGTCCGCATAGCTTTCTGTTTTCCGTATCTACCACCGGCAACACGCCCACATGATTATCTGCCATTATATCGGCTATTACACGTAATGATTCTTCCGGAAAAGCAGTAATCACGTTTTTTATCATGCAATCATCTACAGTTCCCGAAAGATCTCCTGTCAAAGACCTTTCTAATATATCCTGCCACGAAATAACGCCCAACATAATACCGTCCTGCGTCACTACAGGTAACAGCCGTTGCCTCCGCATGTGCCGCTGTGCCTGTACCACCGCTTTTACTTCAGACATCTTGGTACCGGTACTTATCGTAAGCACATCGGTTGTCATTACATCTTCGGCAAAAAGTACTTTAAGTGGTTCAACTGCATATTCTCTTAATACATGAAATCCGCGGCGGGCTACTTTTTCCGTAAGAATAGAGCGCTTTAAAGTAAGCACACTTATAAGATGTGCCAGTGTAACGGTTATTAATAACGGAAGAAATAAGTCGGTGCTGTGCGTAAGTTCAATCGGAAAAATAATAGAAGTAAACGGCGAACGCATTACACCTGCCAATGCACCTGCCATTCCAAGCAAAGCCCATTCGCCGGGGATTTTGCCCGGGAAAATCAAACCCAATAATCCGCCCAAAGCGGCACCCATCATTAATATAGGTGCAAGTATGCCACCACTTGTTCCCGAACCCAATGCAACCGCCCAAATAATTAATTTTATCACAAAGATGCTTATCAGTGTAGTAACAGCAAGATTGCCGGCGAGTTCATCCGCAATGGTATCATATCCTACTCCCAATGCATGAGGTTCAATAAGTCCGCCGATGCCTACAATTAATCCACCAAGTATTGGCCACCACATCCAATGAACAGGTAATTTTCTAAACGCATCTTCTGCGCCATACACTGCCTTTGTTAAAAGCCACGCCATTCCACCACAAATAATTCCCAATATCACTGCATCAAATAACCCTGTGTTTCCTAACTCTACCATTTTTTGTACAGGAAATAATGGCTCAGCCTTCATCCATCCTTCGCTTACAAATAAATGCCGCACTGCATTTGCAACAATACTCGCAATAGCAGCCGGAATAAAAGAACGCGGTTTCCATTCAAACAAAAGCAGTTCAACACCAAGCATTACGGCTGCAATCGGAGTTCCAAACACGGCACTCATACCAGCCACAGCACCCGCAACAAGAAGACTTCTTCGTTCAATAGCAGTGAGGTTAAGAAACTGTGCCACTACAGAACCAATTGCGCCGCCGGTTAAAATAATCGGACCTTCGGCACCAAACGGGCCGCCGGTGCCAATACTTATAGCACTGGAAATAGGCTTAAGAATAGTAAGCTTTGGCTCTACTTTACTACCACCAACAAGAATGGTTTCCATAGCCTCAGGAATTCCATGCCCTCGAATACGCTCTGAACCGTAACGTGCCATCAGGCCTACAATCAAGCCTCCGGCCATAGGAATTAAAATAGCCAGCCAGCCAAGTGTATTATTCCGGGGAGAAACGAGCGACAAGTCAAACCGCTGGTAGTATAATAAATTAGTGATGAGACCTATAAGATCAAGGAGAATAAGAGCTATAAACGCACCAGCTATTCCGATGATTATAGAATGCGGAATTAATTTGAGAACAGACTTCGGCATTGTAAAATCGCTCAGCCTGCGGGCTACACCGGGAGAAAGGGTTTGTTTTTTATTCGCTTTATCCTCTTTTTTATTGCTGCTGTTCTGCTTATTCATCTTAGTACCAACCAATCGAGATTTTACAATGTAGCATCATTTCGTTATTCCAACAAGATTTTTTGTGTTCATCATAACATGAATCCTTGCAAACTGTTACCGGTGATGGAGGAGGCAAAGATAATGCAATCGGCTATAAGCCAAATCCAGCAGCTTGGCAGAGTGCTCGGTGTTTCACCCAAACTTATCGCATCTATACTAAAGTTTGTACCCCTATTTCAATTCAACAGCGCAATAATTAAGTTGAAAGCTTCACAATAAAACAAGCAAAATTGCAAAGAGATAAATAGATGGAATAATTTCTGTTGTATTTAAATAAACTTAAGTTATGCCAATCCAAAAACTTTTAAAAATCTATATACCTCGTGCATTGATTGCTGCAGCGGTGTATTGCATTGCGGTGGTTATTTTTTTATCCCGCGAAAATTATCAATCTATCTGGATTTTGTTTCTCGGTAATGTTTTATATATGTTAAGCATTACGGTAATCGTTTATTTAACTTACCATGCGCATTTATTTAAAGAATCACCCGTAACATCAGCCATTTCAGGTCATATTTTGTCTTTAACAGGTGCAGCGTTATCAGTAATTCTTTCCCTACTGTTATATTTTTTATATGATTTGATAATTAGAGGTTCACATGGAGAAACGCTGCAAAATGCACCGGCTGGTTTTGCAGCAAATTCAACACATGGAATGTTATTCGTTCTTGTAATGCTTGCAGCATTTGGTAATACCGTAGCAGGTTTTTTTGCAGCCTTGTTTACTTCGTTTGATGTATCAAAAAAAACGAACTAACAATTGTAATAATTAGTAAGTAATACGCCTTCGTTTTAAATAAAATGTCAATCATTTATTAAGCGGTTCATAAGACATCCAATCAACTTCCAGTTCATAAGGATGTAATGGTTTCTCAATTGAATTAGGATTGGTTTCAACGCCCCATTCGTTCGTATGCCAAAAGTTCATCCGGTAATACGATTGATGCTGAGGTATGCCTCTTTGAGATCCCTGGTAATTCCACAAAACGATTTTCTTACCTGTAACCGGATGAATCATCCACCATACGAGGCGATTTGGATACCAGTCAAATCCATAAGTATAAAATGCGGATGAAGCATCATAATTATTAATAGCATCAATTGTTTCGGGCTGGTTTTGTGCACCAGTTAAGGAATCAGGGTTTCCTTTATATCCTTCTTTATAAATCGTATTGTAAATAATTCCCTTGGCTAAATTTATTGTTCGTCCAATTCTTTTCAGCTGGCCTCTATCACCTGTCCAGGTGCCTATATAAATAATAGAAGGGTCAGCAACCAGCCATTCAAAATCTATCTCACTAAGCCCATACACGCTATCCATAAAATAAGTAAAATAACCCACAACAGCGCCTGCATTTGGTTGAACAGCTTTTACATCAGGAACTTTCAACCGGGCAGAGTAAGTACCAAAATAAGTAAAGTTATTAGATATAATTTCCGGACCACGACCGGCACCCGCACTATCCATGGGATCTATTTTAAACAACAGCACTTTGGTGTTGGGCTCTGTTTTGGAAGTAACACCGGATTGCCATTTAAAAGCAACTTTATTTCCGGTAGAGCCATACCTGAAATTATGTAAAACTGAATCGTTGAAATTTTCAATAAAAGCATGAGATAACTTTTCCTGCTGAGCATAGATAGTAAGACTGATAAAAAATGAAATGTGTAATAGTATTTGTTTCATGAATGATGAATAATTTCCTTTTAGTACGAATATAATGTTGTTACAAATCTGTGGAAAAGAAAATGTTTGAATGTACTGTAGTCCATCGTTTTGAGCAAAGCATTGCCCAGTCTGCGGCAATATAATTTCAATGTTTATATAATCAGCGAACAATTTAAATTAGCATTATGCAAAAAAATAAATTCATCTGCAGGTTATTAATAATGGCATTTATACTTATTCATCTTAATGTGATGGCACAGCAAAATGCTATACAAATAAAATCAATCCCTTTTAAAATGTTTTGGGAGAATACACCTCAGGATTATTCTGTTACAGACAGCAGTTTAACAATAACTGCCGGTGCAAAAACAGATATGTTCAGAGATCCCAATGTTGCCTACAATACCGATAATGCACCAAAACTTTTATTTAAGCCCGATGAAAATTTTGTTCTTACTGCTTCTATTGAACATTCTTTTTTAAATAAGTGGGATGGAGGTGCTATTGTTTTTAAACAAGACAGTTTGAATTGGGTGAAGTTTTGCTTCGAAAAAGATTATACCGGTGCAAGAAGAGTTGTTAGTGTTGTAACCAAAAATATTTCTGATGATTGCAATTCGGTGGAGATACTTACAAATAAAGTATTCTATAAAATTGCCAAAGCAGATAATGTAATAACGCTGTATTATTCAATCAACGGCTTAGAATGGTTTTTAATAAGGCATTTTCAGTTTGATGCAACAGGAAATTTTTACTTAGGTTTTTTAGCACAATCGCCTACAGGCAACCGTTGTGAAGTTAATTTTTCAAATATTAATTATATAGCTAAAAAAATTAAAGATCCTTATGCTGGTGATTGAAAGTACCTGCCCGATATAGAATGTAGAAAAAATGTTTTGATATGTTTCGTAGCCTTTCCTCTAACAAAGGGATATTTATTTTTTTTGGAACCGATCTTAATTAATCTTAAATTGAATGCTCATGCCTGTACAATTTACGATAAGGATAACAAAAGAGATTATTGAACACTGTAAAAAATGCGGCACTGAAAATAATAAATGGGAGATCGGAAGTAATTGTGCAGTTGCATTTGCCTTGAAAGACATTTTCCCGGATGTATATGTGACCAATTACTATATTTTCCCATTTGGTATTGATGCTGAAAAGGCAGAAGATATGAAAATAGCAATGCCTGTTATAGCACAGCAGTTTATAAAATTATTTGATGGATTTTCTCTTATGCCTAACCTGCGGCCACTGCTTCCCGAATTCGAATTCTCTATAAATATTCCCGGTGAAGTTATTGATCAGATCAATATTGATGAGGTGGAAGAATTGATAAAATTTAATAAGAAACCAGAAGGTTTGTGCAAATACCGGCTTACCACCTCGCGGTAGATAGCTATTTTACAATTACAGCGCCCAATTGCCGCGTTATTTCAATTTCAATTTCTTTTAATCTCTTATGCACTTCCATTAATTGCAATTGCTCACTTAATTCTTTTGATTTTAGCATGTCTTCCTGGTTTTGCTCAAACATCTTTTTTATTTTTTGCAGCTTGAAATAATTCAAACTCATCATTACATCCTGTAAACTTGTATCGAGATTATTTACTTTAATATTTTCCAGTTTTTCATCCCAGCGCTGGCTTAATTCAAATGGAAATAACGTAACATTTACAACCAACGTTCTTATACGTGCTTCCTCATGATAAAGCAAGGTTTTGGCTGACGGACGTAAACCTTCATTATAATGTTTTTTATACACTTCAAATAAATATTCCATGTCAGCATTTTCAAAACGATATTGTTCCAGTTCTTCAAAAATATATTCCGCAATAGTTACATTCGGACTCCATTCATTCAAACCATATTCGAGTAAAACACGCAAAACATTTTTTTCCTGCGCTTCATCCTTCTGAAAAATAATCTTATCATCCGTTCTATTTTTTTGTGTTGATGATTCTTCAACCTCCTGTTTCTTTTCTTCTTTTTCAACTCTGTTTTGCGCATACTTATTTACTAATGTTATAAGACCACTTTCATCAATCTTTAATAATGTTGCACATTGATGAATATATTCCTGCTTTTTAGTAAAATCTTCTGCTCTGTTTAGTTTACTTAAACTTTCAGCAATTACATTCACAGCATCATTCTTCTTCGTAATATCATTACCTGCTTCTTTCAATAAAATTTCCAACTGAAAAAGAATAAAATCTTTTTTATTGTCTGCAATAAATTTTTTGAAGCGTTCACTTCCAACTTTATTTACATAACTATCAGGGTCTTCTTTATCAGGAATTAAAACCAGTTTTACATTCAAGCCTTCTTCAAGCGCCATATCCAATCCACGCATTGCGGCTTTTACTCCCGCTGCATCGCCATCATAAATTATAGTAAGATTGTTTGTATATTTTTTTACGATTCGAAGCTGATCTGTTGTTAAAGATGTACCACCGCTTGCTACAACATTTTCAATTCCTGCCTGGTGAAGACTGATAACATCTGTATAACCTTCAACCAATAAACATTCATTGTTTTTATCTATTGCATGACGCGCAAAATAAGAGCCGTATAAAATTTTGCTCTTTATATAAATTTCGTTTTCCGGCGTGTTAATATATTTCGGTGCTTTGTCTGCACTGCCAATTACACGTGCACCAAAACCAATAATTTTTCCGGTAGTATTATGAATAGGAAAAATAATTCTGCCGCGATAATTATCTGCAGGTTCATCGTTGCGTGTTACAACCAATCCGCTCTTAAATAAAATTTCTTTATTGAATTGTTGTTTACTAGCAGCGGATGTAAATGCATCACGTTGCTGTGGATTATAACCCAATTGAAATTTCTGAATTACATCTTCTTTAAAACCTCGCTCCTCTAAATAACTTATTGCATTATTTTGCCCTTCTTCTGTATTAAATAATTGTTCGGTAAAAAATTTTTGCGCAAAATTATTCAGCGCATATAAACTTTCCGCAACCTGCTGCACCTGTTTTACTTCATCGCTTACAATGGTTTCTTCAATCTCAATATTATAGCGTTGTGCCAGCCATTTAAGCGCCTCTGCATAACTATATTTTTCGTGCTCCATTAAAAATGTAATGGTGTTGCCGCTTTTGCCGCAGCCAAAACATTTATAAATTTCTTTTGATGGAGATACTGTGAATGAAGGCGTTTTCTCGTTGTGAAAAGGACAAAGACCCAAATAATTTGCGCCGCGTTTTTTTAGCTTCACAAATTCGCTTACCACATCAATAATATCAATGCGGTTGGTAATTTGTTCTATGGTTTGCGGTGAAATCATTTTATGAACGTAAAAATCAAAAGTAGTAATACTGGTATTGCTTTACTTCAAACTAAAAAATTATTTTATATTAGTTGCCGAAAACCTTGCTTTATGAAAAAATTTCTTTCAGCATTTTTTCTTCCTGCATTTTTTATTTTGCTTAGTTGCAACAATAAACCAGGTGGTGATACAATTAATTTAAAATTTAACCTGCCTACCGGCAGCAGTTATGATTATAATGTTGATATGAATATGACCATGAATGGTAATGTTAATGGCCAGCCCGTAAATATGAAAAATAAAATGGCAATGGGTTATCGCTTTGCCGCAGTTGGTGATAGTTCAGGATGGAAAAAGTTAACCGCTTCTATCAACCGTGTTGCTATGCATATAAACAGTAATGGTGTTAATATAGATTTTGATTCTGATAAAGCCATTGATACCTCCGAGGTAGTTTCAGCAACCATGGGCAAAGTGCTCAGAGCGTTGAAGGGTGGGCAGTTTGGATTTACTATGAATGAAAAAGGTAAAATAGGATCAGTAACAGGAATTAATGATATGATGCAACGGGTAATGACTTCTATAAATGTTCCTGATGCCGGTTCTATGGCAGCAGGAATGAGCAGTACAGTTACTGATGAAAATTTCAAACAGAATATTCAGCAATCTTTTGGTATGTATCCCGACAAGCCTGTTAAACCGGGCGATACCTGGACAAATACGATGGATATGAATAACCAGGGGATGCAAATGAAAATTGATAATACCTATACGCTTAAATCTGTTAGTGGCAATACAGCCAATATAAAAATTGATTCGAAAATTTCTTCGCCAGGAGCAAATTCAATGGGTATTACCGGAACAATGACGGGTACTATGAAGTTTGATATACCAACAGGCTTACCTATGGATGGTAACCTGGATATGAGTATGAGTATGACAATGAATACGGGCGGTCAGGTTGTGCCGATGAACACTGATATAAATATGAAGATAACCGGCAAAAAAATTTAACTAACTATACGTTTACGTTTCTCTCATTGTGTAGGCTATATTATTTAATCATGAATAAATTATTAATCGCAATAAATTAATATAGCCTATGTGTTACTATAAATAATGTAGCTAATTTCGTTAATTCTATCATAACGATTTTTATTATCAATCAACTTCTAACTAACTTCTATCGTATTAATAGGAATTATCGCCCGATACCTTTAATTTCGCGCAAAATTTAAAACCAACAACTTAAGATGGAAGTAATTAAAAACATTGTTTGGCACAACACAACTATTACTAAAGCAGACCGCCATCGCATGAATGGTCATAAATCTGCAATTTTATGGTACACAGGTCTTTCAGGTGCAGGTAAATCAACGCTTGCTAATAAAGTAGAAGAAAAATTATTCGAAAAAGGATTTCATACTTACGTATTAGATGGCGATAATGTTCGTCATGGTTTAAATAAAGGCTTGGGCTTTACGGCAGAAGATCGTAAAGAAAATATTCGCCGCATTGGTGAGGTTGCAAAACTTTTTGTAGATGGTGGTGCATTTGTTTCAACCGCATTTATTTCGCCCTACCGCGAAGACAGGGATATGGTGCGCAGCCTTGTACCGGAAGGAGAATTTATAGAAGTATATATTGATGCACCTATTGAAGTATGCGAAAACCGCGACCCCAAAGGCTTGTACAAAAAAGCACGTGCAGGTGAAATAAAACATTTTACTGGAATTGATGACCCTTATGAAGCACCTGAAAATGCAGAGATAGTTGTTAGAACAGGTGATTATAGTTTGGAGGAATGCGCAAACCAGGTAGTTGACTATCTTGAAAAGAATGGATATTTCGAATCAGTTGAAGCATAATTTTTTCATTTTAAAATAACTCACAACATGAACCAACCACACGGTGGAAAACTGGTAAACAAAATTGCCAATGATGCACGTAAAAAAGAACTTGAAACAAAAGCAAAAAATCTTTTTCAATTAACAATTGAAGACCGTTATGCCGCGGATGTAGAAATGATTGCGATTGGGGCATTCAGCCCGCTCGAAGGTTTTATGGGAAAAGCAGATAGTGAATCTGTAATTGAAAACATGGAATTAACCAATGGTCTTGCGTGGGGAATTCCGATTTTATTACCCGCAGGTGATAAATTCGATGAAATAAAAAAAGATGAACAAATTGCTTTGCTCGATAAAACCGGTCGTGTGTTGGCAATAATGAATGTTGACGAGAAATTTGAACTCGACTTACAAAATCTTTCTCAAAAATGTTTTAAAACAACTGAAGAAAAACATCCGGGTGTTGCTGTATTTTTAAAAGCAGGTAATAAATTTATTTCAGGTCCTTTGGAAATGGTAAACCGTCCGTTGCGCAAAGAAGACATCAAAGAAAAATATTATCTCGATCCATCTGAAACAAGAGCAGAATTTGAAAAACGTGGCTGGAAAACCATCGTTGCTTTTCAAACACGTAACCCGATACATCGTGCACATGAATATTTAATTAAATGTGCACAGGAAATTGTTGACGGCGCATTAATTCATCCGCTGGTTGGCGAAACAAAAAGCGATGATATTCCTGCACCTGTGCGCATGAAATGTTATGAAGTACTCATTGAAAATTATTTTAATCCTGATAATACACATTTAAGCGTACTGCCAACTGCAATGCGCTATGGCGGTCCGCGTGAGGCAATCAATCATACATTGCTAAGAAAAAACTATGGCTGTACACACATGATTATCGGCAGAGACCATGCAGGTGTTGGGGGCTATTACGGAACATATGAAGCGCAGCAACTAATGGAAAAAATCGGTCCGAAAATGGGGATGGAAATTTTAAAGTTTGAACATACTTTCTGGTGTAACAATACTGATAGCATGGCAAGCACCAAGACTGCTCCTAAAAATCCAGATATCGTTTCTTTAAGCGGAACAAAGGTTAGAGAGATGCTTGCAAATGGTCAGCGTCCGCCACAAGAATTTTCTCGTCCGCTGGTTGCTGATATTTTAATTGCATGGGCAACTAAAAAAGTAGGCGAGCCTGCTTAAAATTTTAATTTACAATCTGTAAAAAGGTTGTTCTCAAAAGAGCAACCTTTTTATTTAACAAGGTGTTAAATAATATTGAAGCTTTATTGCAACTTAAGAGATTTCTCGTTTCTCGAATAACGACGATAGGAGATCTCTCATTATTTAAATATGATTTTATTTATTGCAGTAACAATCAATTCAAAAATTCCGCATAATTATTTTGCTGCAGCCAGTTTTTTACCTCGTTAAAATTAGCAATCATATTTTCTGCTTTATCGGGGTTTAATTTTTTTGCACCCATTGAAACATCGTACGGCGAAACGCCTAAAAAATCAAAAATCTTATTCATAGTATTGTTCCAGTCGTTAAAATCTTCATACCATATTTTCATATAATTCATATTTTTTCCGAAGCGTTCCATCTTTTTGCTTTGATGAATTATGTGATTCATTTTATTTCTCAATACAGCTACGTCAACATTTAATTTAGGTAAACCCGAAAGTAATTTTTCATCTTCTTTCCTGTAATGATAAATGCCTGTTTTTCTTGCCCGCATGTCTGATAGCGCATTTCGAAAAATATTTTTACGAAGCAGTAAAATTACCTTTATGTTATTCTTCCTTAAATAATCAAACAACCCGGGCATATAAAGCGTTTGATAATACATTAATTTAAATCCCCTTGCCTTGAACTTTTCATTACGTTTGTTGGCAAAATATTTATTGAGAAACCTGTTAAGCCTTAAATATATAAACGGATAATTAATGATGTAGTTTACTTTTTTTGAAAGAAAGCGAATCTTTAAAAAGTGGTATTGGTTAGGGATAAAATGTTTTCTGAAACTAAAATGAAAAATTTCATCATCGCAAAAAATTTCAGGATGCTTATTTAAAGATTTGCTTAATAAGGTTGAACCTGTTCTGGGTAAGGTTAAGATTACAAATTTTGTCATTAGATTAGGGAGTATAGATTATATCAAATTTTAATTAAGGTTTAAATTAAAAACGATTCGCAAATTTTCCAAGTAAATTTAATATTGGTTTCCTGGAGTAAAAATTTTTCCAGGTTGTGTCTTCTGCAACCGGTCTCCGCTCAAATCTGCCAGGTGTTCCACCGATAGTATGATCATTCGACAATTCCATATAATCAGGTGCAGTATAATTTTTTAACCCAATGTAATTACAGATTTTATCTAATTCCTGTTGAGGGTTTGCTGCGAGTGCTTCATAGCTTATATTAAGTGTACTGTATTTTTTTAAACAGTGAATTGCAGACGCGCAAATATTTTTAAAAAATAAAGTTGCTGCCAATGTTCTCAAACCACGTTTATGAGAACTCTTATTAATTTTTGCTCTTTTTATTTTTGAATAAGTAATAGCTCTTGTATCTCTTTTAAGCCATATATATTTTGGAGTAATGTTTTTGCATTTACTTATTGCTAAAGCCTGCATCGGATCTTTTGAAGAATCAACAATTATTTTTTTTGATGAAGAGTTGCTTACTGATTGATAAATTTCATTCAGCGTATTTATTGTACTGAAATTTTTTCGCGTACTAATAAATTTCCATAACGTTTTGCATGAAGATTTTGGAAAGAAAGAAGTAACAGTAATTTTCGCTGATTTAAAAGGCCATTTTATTTTGGTTTGAAAATTATCATCATAAATATCATTAATCACCTCGCTCCAGAATTCACATTCTAAAACGGGCTTACCGCAAGAGCAATTCCAATTCCAGAGTGCACCCGAACCTTGTTTATTAATATGTCCTTTCAGCATTGCCAATTCACCAACTGAAATTATTTCTTCAGATTTCGAAAGCATATTTTCAAGTAAAGTAGAGCCTGATCGTCGGTCGGAGATAATATAAATTACTGTAATTTTTTCAGCCATCACTCCAAAGATATTTGCTAAGATTTAAATACGATTTGTTGTTGAATTTTCTTTTAGGCTAACTTGCCATCATGCAAGAAAAAGTTATTATTTCCGTAAATGATCTTATAAAAAATTATGGAGATTTTCAGGCTGTAAAAGGAATAAGTTTTGAAGTGCATGAGGGTGAAATTTTTGGATTGTTAGGCCCAAACGGTGCAGGCAAATCAACTACGCTTGAAATAATTGAAACGCTGCGCGAAAAAACAAGTGGCAAAATTTATGTTGATGGATTTGATCTGGATGAATCATCAAACGATATAAAGAAAATTATTGGCGTACAGTTGCAATCTTCTGGTTATTACCCAGGTTTAAATCTTACTGAACTTATTATTTTATTCGGCGGATTGTATAATGAAAAAGTTGATCCGATTCAATTACTTGACACGGTAAATCTTCGCGATAAAGCAAAAGCAAAATTTAAAGAATTGAGCGGTGGACAAAAGCAGCGTTTTTCAATAGCTACTACACTCATCAATAAACCTAAAATAATTTTTCTGGATGAACCTACAACAGGGTTGGATCCACAGGCACGACGTAATCTCTGGGACTTGATTAAAGGCATTCAAAGCCGCGGCACCACTGTAATTATTACTACGCATTACATGGATGAAGCTGAAATGCTTTGTAACCGTGTTGCCATAATTGATTCAGGAAAAATTATTGCAATGGCTTCGCCCGATAAATTAATTGATGATCTTGTTGAATCTGGTTTTGAAAAGCCCAAAGAAGTAAAACAAGCTAATCTTGAAGATGTTTTTATAAATCTTACCGGCAAACATTTAAGGGAAGAATAATTATGTATGTTTTTACTGACCAATTACAAAGACAAATTCCCTTACAAAAATTTCCGCAAAAGATTATTTCGCTTGTTCCATCAATTACAGAATTATTATTTGATTTAAAATTAAATGATGAAGTTGTTGGTATAACAAAATTTTGTGTGCATCCTGAAAGCTGGTTCAAAACAAAAACAAAAGTTGGCGGTACAAAAAATATTAAGGCAGATGTAATTGCCTCACTAAAACCAGAATTAATTATTGCTAACAAAGAAGAAAACGTAAAAGAACAAATTGAAGCGTTAGAAGATATTGCACCTGTTTTTATAACGGATGTCAGCGATTTAAATTCTGCCTTGCAAATGATTGAATTGATTGGCGCAATAACAAATAGAATTAATGGCGCTCAATCCATCATACAAAAAATAAAAAATGAGTTTGCAAAATTCCCTCCTCCATGCAATGGAGAAGGGATTGGGATGAGGGCTTGTTATCTCATCTGGCGAAAACCATACATGACAGTTGGCGGAGATACGTTTATTAATGATATGCTTAAATGTTGTGGTTTTGAAAATGTATATAAACATTATACTCGTTATCCGGAAATTTCTATTTCTAAATTATCAACTGTCAATTGTCAATTGATACTGCTTTCATCTGAACCATTTCCATTTAAACAAAAACATATTTATGAATTACAACCTTTCTTGCCATCATCAAAAATTATCTTAGTTGACGGAGAAATGTTTAGCTGGTATGGAAGCAGGTTACAATTTGCACCGGCTTATTTCTTAAAACTTTTAAAAGAATTGAATATTGCTGCTGCAAAACCGTAAGAAATTTACTGCATATATTTGCCGTCCGATTAATAAAACTTAGTTCCAATAAAAACAAATATGAGCAATTCTAAAATAACAGAACTACTTGGCGACAAAGCCGAATACTTATTGAATCATACAAGTAAAACAATTGATAAATCACAATTGCATTTACCAGGCCCGGATCATATTGACAGGATATGGATAAACAGCAATCGCAGCAACCCGGTATTGCGCAATATGCAACAATTACTTGGCCACGGTCGTTTAGCCAACACAGGTTATTGCAATATTTTTCCTGTTGACCAGGGAATTGAACACAGCGCCGGCGCATCGTTTGCACCAAATCCCATCTATTTTGATCCTGAAAATATTATTAGACTGGCGGTTGAATCAGGATGTAATGGTGTGGCTTCAACATTTGGCGTGCTGGGAATAATGAGCCGCAAGTATGCACACAAAATCCCTTTCATTGTTAAAATAAATCACAATGAATTTTTAAGTTATCCGAACACTTATGATCAAACAATGTTTGGCAAAGTAAAAAGTGCATGGAACATGGGCGCTGTTGGTATTGGTGCAACCATTTATTGGGGTAGCGAAGAAAGCCGCAAGCAATTAAAAGAAGTTTCAGAAGCGTTTGAAGTTGCGCATGAATTAGGTATGATAACAATTCTCTGGTGCTATACAAGAAACAGTGCTTTCGTTGTAAATGGTGTGGATTATCATACATCAGCAGATTTTACAGGACAGGCAAATCATTTGGGTGTAACAATACAGGCAGATATTATCAAACAAAAATTACCTACCAATAACGGCGGTTATCTTGCAACAAAACATGGCAAAACTTCAAAGCTTGTATATGAAAAGCTAACTACAGATCACCCGATTGATCTTTGCCGCTACCAGGTTTTAAATTGTTATTCAGGCAGAGTTGGTTTAATAAATTCCGGTGGTGAAAGTAAAGGCGCATCTGATCTTGCTGATGCAGTAACAACAGCAGTTGTAAATAAAAGAGCCGGAGGCATGGGTTTAATATTAGGTCGTAAAGCATTTCAGCGACCAATGAAAGAAGGCATTGAAATGTTGCAGGATATTATGGATGTTTATCTTGATGAAAGCATTACAGTAGCATAAGTAATTTATTTAGTCGCTTGCAGTTTTTTAGCAATAAATTTGATTGTAAGTTTATTTGCCTGTATTAAAATTTTTTTCGGATGAACGCAGAACAAGATGATGAATTGGATGATTCGCTTTCAGGGGATGATGTATTAAAAGAAAATGCTGCAGGCGGAAGTGAGTCAAAGTCGAAATGGTATAAACGATTACGTAAAGGAATAACTACATCTACTGCAGAAAAAAGAGAAATGCCTGAAGGGCTTTGGAGTAAATGCCCTGAATGCCATTACATCTGCACCACCAGCGAGCTGAAAGAAAATTTGTATGTGTGCCCTAAATGCAATTATCATCATCGTATTGGCAGCGAAGATTATTTTGAAATTTTATTTGACCATAAAATATATACAGAACTTTTTGATAACATCCGCAGCGTAGATTTTCTTGGTTTTACTGATCTGAAATCATATCAAAAAAGGCTTGATGAAATTCATTCAAAAACAGATTTAAAAGATAGCATGCGCGTTGCAGTTGGCAACATGAATAATATTGAGTTGGTAATTGCATGTATGGATTTTGAATTTATTGGCGGTTCATTGGGCAGTGTGATGGGCGAAAAATTTAGCCGCGCTATTGATTACTGTATTCAAAACCGGTTACCATTTTTTGTGATTAGTAAAAGCGGCGGTGCACGCATGATGGAAAGCGCTTTTAGTTTAATGCAGCTTGCAAAAACAAGCGGCAAGCTTTCACAGTTAAATGATGCAGGGCTGCCATTTATTTCTTTATTAACCGATCCAACGTTTGGTGGTATTTCTGCAAGCTTTGGAATGCTGGGCGATTTTAATATTGCTGAACCGGGCGCATTAATTGGTTTCGCTGGTCCGCGTGTAATTAAAGAAACAATTAAAAAAGATTTACCTGAAGGTTTTCAGCGCAGCGAGTTTTTACTCGAGCATGGCTTTCTTGATTTTATTGTTGACAGAAAAGCGCTGAAGCAAAAAGTTTCAACCTTAATAAGATTACTGCAACATTAATTGCGTTGTAAAAAATCAATACTTATAATTGATATTAAATTCCTTTTTAGGAGTTTGGGTTTATGGCGAAAGAAATGAATAACAGGCAGGCGTATTTCCATTATCACATAGAAGATAAATATGTGGGTGGAATTGTATTGCTTGGTACAGAAGTAAAATCAATACGCGAAGGAAAAGTAAGTTTTAATGATGCATATTGCTTGTTTGATAAAAATGAACTTTGGCTGCGCGGTTTATATATTGCTGAATATAAATTAGGCACTTCTAATAATCATATTGCTGTGCATGATAGAAAAATTTTGCTTACACAACAAGAATTAAAACGCATTCAATCTAAAATGAAAGAAAAAGGTTTTACACTTATTCCTTTACGTGTTTTTTTTAATGAAAAGAATTTTGTGAAAGTAGAAATAGGTTTGGCAAGAGGAAAAAAAGTTCACGATAAAAGAGAATCAATTAAAGAAAAAGATATGAAGCGGGAATTAGGAAGAGCGATAAAATATTAGTGGCCTAATACTTCAATAGCTTCTCTAATCTTTGAATAACTTTTTCTGCAGTTGGCAACATTGCTTTTTCTAAATCGATATTAATTGGAACGGCGGGTAAATCTAAAGCGCCAAAAACTTCCACCGGTGCATCAAGATGTTTAAAACAATTATAATTTATGCGATGCGCCAATGCTTCTGCAAATGAATTGGTTTGTTGCTCTTCACTCAACACTAAACATTTTCCGTGTTTCTTTACGCTTGAAAAAATTAATTGTTCATCCAAAGGATATAATGTGCGCAAATCAACGATTTCAATTTTATTTTCAAATTCTTCAGCGGCAGCTTTTGCCCAGTAAACGCCCATGCCATATGTTATTATGCAAACAGATTCCCCGTTACGAATATTTTCTTTGCTTGCCTGTAAAATAATATTTGCTTTACCAAGTGGAAGAATATAATCTTTATCCGGCTCAATTGTTTTTGCTTCTTCAGTATCGGCAACTTTACTCCAGTATAAACCTTTATGTTCAAGCATGATTACAGGATTGGGATCGTAGTATGCTGCTTTCATCAACCCTTTAATATCTGCTGCATTTGAAGGATAACAGATTTTAATTCCTTTTATAGAAAGTAAAGTTGATTCAATGCATGCACTGTGATATGGACCACCGCCGCCATATGCACCAACAGGCACACGCAAAATCATACTCACAGGAAATTTTCCGTTGGTTAAATAATTTGATTTTGCAATCTCGCTTATCAGTTGATTTAAGCCCGGATAAATGTAATCACCAAACTGTACTTCAACAATCGGCTTTAAACCTAATGCACTTAAGCCCGCAGTGGAACCAATAATATATGCTTCCTGAATAGCTGTATTAAACACACGATTGTCACCAAATTTTTCAGCAAGCTTTGCAGTTTCGCGAAACACGCCACCTAATCTTCTTCCAACATCCTGCCCATATAATATACATTCTTCATGCTGCTGCATTAATTCATCAATTGCATGCAATGCCGCATCAACCATAATTATTTTTTCAGCAGATTCCGGTTGCCGGTTGCCGCTTTCCTGTTGAACCGGTGTTTCTGCAAACACGTGTGTTGCAACTAAATTTGTTGGCGGTTCTGCTGCATTCTTTGCTTTTTCAAATGAAAGTCGCACTTCTGTTTGCGCATCTGTTTCCATTTGTTGCATCTGTGCTTCTGTAAATCCGCTTTGCCCAAGATACTGGCGCAGTTTTATAAAAGGATCGTTGGCTAAATGTTTATTAAGATCTTCCTGCGTTCTGTAAAATTCTTTTCGTACGCCGCTTGTATGATGCCCGAGTAAAGGAACAGTTGCATGCACCAAAACGGGTTTTCTTTCCCTGCGCACATGATTAATAGCATATTGCATTGTTCC
>JAICKT010000657.1 GCA_025927795.1 Parafilimonas sp.
CCCCATGTAGCGCTAAAAGAAGCAACATAAAGCAGCAAGGCAATCAATACAACATAATGACTGAAATATTGATAATAAAAACAAGCGGCTAATGCAAGCAGTGAGGCAGCCATTAATACACTGCCAACAAGAAACAATTTTTTTCTGCCTGATTTATCTACTAATCCAATTGCAATAAATGTAGCTAATAGACAAACCAGACCAATACCTACGGTTTGTAACAGCGAGCTTGAAATAGAAACGCCCGTTTCTTTAAAAATCAGCGGCGCATAATAAATTACTGAATTGATGCCGGTAAATTGTTGAAACGCTGCAATAAAAATTCCAATACCGATAAACGGAAGATATTTGGATGATAACAAAGTGCGCAGTTCAGAAGTTTTTTCATTCGTAAAACTGTTGCTGATTTCATTCAACGCTTGTTTACTATAAGCTCTACCTGCTGTTTTATTTAATATTTTTAATGCTGTTTCTGTTTTGCCTTTTCGAACAAGCCAGCGCGGCGTTTCTGGTACAAACCAAAGCATAATAAAAAAGAATGCAGCGGGCGCAGTTTGTGAAGCAAACATCCAGCGCCAGTTATTATCTCCCACATTTGCCAATAAATAATTGGCAAGATACGCGAGTAATATGCCTGCTACGATGGCTAACTGGTACAGCGATACCAATCTTCCACGCCATGCAGTGGGAGCTATTTCTGCAATGTACATCGGCGAAACCATCGCTGCAGCGCCAACACCCAAACCACCAATCAATCTGAAAATAATAAACACCATAAGTGACGATGAAGTGCCTGCGCCAATACCGGATATTGCAAATAATACGGCACAAATTATCAACACAAAACGGCGACCAAATTTTTCTGCAAGCGCTCCTGCAAATAAAGCGCCCACGCCGCATCCAATTAAAATAACACTTACCGCCCAACCTAAACTAAATTCATCTAAATGAAAAAAAGAAGTGATATACGGAATAGCACCGGAAATAATTGCAGTGTCATAACCAAAAAGTAATCCTCCCAACGCTGCCACAAAGCTTACTAATAGGATAAACTTTTTGTTGAATGTTTCTGTTGTTGCAATGCTTAAAACAGTTGAAGATGATGAAGTAGTGGCAATAGACATATCGTTAAATTTATAACCAAATATACCCTAAATGATTGGTGAAAATTTAAAGAAAGTGTTTAAAAAGACAAAATAGGGTAAGCATTGGTCAATATTGATAAAAATACCAGCGGATATACTTAATAGATTTGTGTTGTCGAATTAATAAAAACTTTAGTGATATGGAAAAACAAATGATTTACGATCTATCTGAAAAGCACTCTCCGGTGTCAGATTTTATTAAGCAGCCTTCAACAAGAGAAGAATGGAAGAAATATAAACTTTCTGATGAGCAGTTAAAATTTTTTGATGAATATGGTTATGTAAGTAATATAAAATTATTGGAAGAATGGCAGGTGGATAAATTAAATGAAGAGTTAGCAGAAATAACTGACCCAAAACATCCAGCAAACGAACTTTTTTATGAGTTTCATTCTAACGAATCTTCAGATGCAAATTCGGTATTGTTTCATGCATTGGGCGCG
>JAICKT010000548.1 GCA_025927795.1 Parafilimonas sp.
AAGTCGCTTATTTTGTAATGTTATGTTATGTGAAATACCGCGCTTTCCTTTAAATGCAAAAGTTATTTTATTGCCACTAATCTTTACATGCTTATCTTTTAAAGTAGTTAACCCAAAAGAACCATTCATTTTTTCGTATTCAGCATTGCCAACACGTATGTATGTTCTTTCCATTAAACTTAAAACTGTTGCCAATACTTTTTTTTCAGACAGTTCTTTTATCTGCATATCTTCTTCAACTCTTGCACGCAGTTGCGGTAATACTTTACCAAATTCGTATAAGCGATGAAATTTTGTTTCGTTACGTAAGGTGCTCCACAAAGCATGATAGCGGTATTGCTTCCTGTTTTTGCTATCATAACCTGTTGCTTGTAAGTGTCCGATTTCATAATAACAAATCCATACATCGCGCCATGCCGGTGGCAATACAAGTTTTTTAATTCTCTCTAATTGATTTTTATCTTTCAGTGGCGTGTTATTATATGTATAAGCAAAACTTTTTCCTTTTTGTATTCTTATAATCCCCATGTCTTTATCGCTTACATAAATAAGATTTGCCACTTCTGCAGCGCGGGAATAATTTTTTGTGATATCTATAAAATCGTTGTGCGATATTTCTATGCCATTCATAAAATACTACTTAAATATGAATGCAGCAGTTTAAGAAAGTAGTTGTTCAATAGTTTTAAGCGATAAAGGTTTTTCTATAATTTTTAATCTTGGATTAGCGGGTAATGATGGGGTAGTTTTATATGCGCTTATAAGATAAATGTCAGCTTGCGGTAATTCATTAAGCAACCATTCTGCTTTTGTCCATCCTTGTGAATCGGGCAAATTATTATCAAGAAAAATAATATCAGGAGAAAAATTAACTGCCTGTTTTAATCCATCAGCTAACCTGTGTGATGTTTCAACTGCAAAATGCCGCCGCGTAAGATAATTTTTCAGCAGGATGCATAAGTCAATTTCATCATCAATAATCAAAATTTTTTTCACTCTATATATTTATCATTATGGTTATTCGTCTTTTCTACACAGAAGGTTCACTATGTAAAACATAATCTGTGCCATACAAACTAAATATAATAAGTAAGAGAAACAGAATGCATATCAATTTATTTGTTGGTTGTGTTACAGCCATGCTTTATAACTTAACTGTTAAACGGACAATGAAACGTTTTTATATATTTTACGTAGAGTAAGTTCTACAATTTTCATTATTGTAATTTTGTGAATGCAAATAACCAATCAGCATAACGGGTTTTTAAATTGGTCTTGTACTTGCATAATGTAAAACGCCAGACATTTAATTAATCATTGCAAACAAACATTACATGACTAAAGTTTTAGTAATTGATGATGACAGGGACATGTGTCTTCTTTTAAAAAAATTTTTAGAGAGAAATAATTTTGAAGTAATTGATTTTACCAGCGGCAAAAAAGCATTGGCCTGGTATGATGAAAATAAGCCAGACGTGGTACTTTGTGATTTACGCTTAGAAGATGTAAGCGGACTTGAGGTACTTAAAAAAATGAAATCTGTTAATCCTTCTCTGCCATTTTTAATAATAACAGGTTACAGCGATGTAAAAAGTGCCGTAGAAATAATGCGGCATGGCGCTTATGATTACATTACAAAACCATTGTTTCCTGATGAAATATTAATAACCATAAAGCAGGCAATGGCAAATGAGGGTGTAGCAAAAAGTTATTCTGCCGGTAGTAAAGAAAAAAAGAATGAAATAAAAAATGCAGGCAAAGAAGAAGAATTTGATATGGCTGAAGATTATGTTGTTGGACCCAGTGCAGTATTTCAGCAGATATTAAAACAAATTCGCCTTGTGGCACCAACCAATTATAGTGTTATAATTTATGGTGAAACAGGAAGCGGCAAAGAAGCAATTGCAAGTGAAATTCATCGTCACAGTAAGCGGGCAAACGAACCGTTTATTGCTATTGATTGCGGCGCTTTAAGTAAAGACCTTGCAGCAAGCGAATTATTCGGTCATGAAAAAGGTTCGTTTACAGGTGCATTAAATCAAAAAATTGGCAGCTTTGAATTAGCAAACGGTGGAACTATATTTTTGGATGAAATTGCAAATCTCTCTTACGAAATACAGGTATCGCTTTTACGCGTAGTGCAGGAAAGAAAAATGCGCCGTGTAGGTGGAGTGAAAGATATAGAGCTTGATGTAAGAATTCTTGTTGCCAGTAACGAAAAATTATGGAATGCAACTCAATCGGGCAAGTTCAGAGAAGACCTTTATCACCGCTTTAATGAATTTAGTATAGAAATTCCACCATTGCGTGAGCGTAAAGAAGACATCATGCATTTTGCGAATCATTTTCTGCGCGTCACCAACAAAGAATTGAATAAAAATGTAAAAGGTTTTTCATCCGATGTAAT
>JAICKT010000583.1 GCA_025927795.1 Parafilimonas sp.
AATAAAACTAAGCTCTGTGAATCTTTTTTGCATAAGAATTATTTAGAAGAAAATTAAATTTAGAATGATAGTGATGACCAATAATAAAATGGCTAATGGAACAACACGTAAATACCATTTTTGTTCATGATATTTTGGTTTCTCTGTTAATGAATACACCAAACCTTTTAATGCTTCATCCGGTTTTGGTTTAGTAAACAAGCTTACAACAATGGTTGTACAAAAATTAGCAATCCATGAAACAGATGCAACAATAAATGCCTGGCCCATTCCACTTTTAATTTCAAACATCGGAGCAATCCAACCGCCTTTACCTTCTGCAATCGTTAATCCATGCGTTAAAGCTGCTGCGATAGTTCCTGCCAATAATCCAAAAAAAGCACCATGACTGGTTGTGCGCTTCCAAAACATCCCTAATAAAAATGTTGCGAATAAGGGTCCGTTTACAAAGCTGAAAACGAGTTGTAGAAAATCATTGATGTTATTGAAACTTTTAGCGATGTAAGCCGTGACGATTGAAATTAAAATGCCTGCAATCGTTACAAATTTTCCAACGTATAAATAGTGTTTATCACTTTTGTTTTTTACAAAATAAGATTGATAGATATCATATGTAAACACAGAATTAAAAGCCGTTACATTACCTGCCATACCACTCATGAAAGATGCGATTAACGCGGTAATGCCAACGCCCAATAAACCACTTGGATAATAATGTGTGATGAGTGATGGCAACGTCATTGTATAATCTAATTGCTCGCTTGCATTGGTTGGTATAGAATAACCTTTGCTTTGTAAAGCCGGCTGCATTAATGCGATGGCAATAACACCGGGCAACACAACAATTAATGGCATCAGCATTTTAGGTAAAGCAGCAACAACAGGTGTACGTTGTGCATCGCCCATATTCCTTGCAATCATTGCACGTTGCACAACTAAAAAATCTGTACACCAATAACCAAAAGACATTACGAAACCTAAACCAAAAATCAGGGACATAAAGTTTATGCCCATCGGGTTTTCATCAGCCTTGCCCATGTATTTCCATGCATGTGTAAGTTGCGGTGCAAGGTTTGCTTTTATGGTGCTCCATCCACCGGCATCATGCAATGCAACAACAACTAACGGGGATAAGCCAAGAACAATTAAAAAGAATTGCAACACCTCATTATATACAGCGCTTGTCAATCCACCTAAAAAAGTATATATCATAACAATGCCTGCAGCCAGCCATATTGATACATCAAAATCCCAATGCAAAATCACTTCTAACAATTTTGCCAAAGCATATAAAGAAATGCCTGATGAAAAAACTGTCATCACTGCAAAAGAAACTGCGTTCAGTCCACGAGTCTTTTCATCAAAGCGCATGGATAAATATTCGGGAACGCTGCGTGCTTTGCTGCCATAATAAAATGGCATCATGAACACTGCTAAAAATACCATTGCGAATATGGCGCCGACCCAATAAAAATGCACCGTCATTATACCATATTTGGCGCCGCTTGCTACCATGCCCAGCACTTCCTGTGCGCCAAGATTTGCAGATATAAATGCAAGACTTGTAATCCATAACGGAATGCTTCGTGAACTTGATAAAAAATCGTTACTGGATTTTATTTTTCGTTTAATAATAAAGCCAACTGTTATAACAAAAGCGAAATACACAAGTATGATAAGATAATCGGCAAAATGCAATTTCATGTAGAAGAAGTTTCGTTGATGACACAATATAAAGTTTTCAGTTTATAGTTTTGAGTTTGTAGTTGATTACGTCACTGCGAGTGAAGCGAAGCAGTTCCATTATTTAAATTTTTTTGGTGACTTAAAACAAGCAACCACTAACGCGTCATTGCCAACTTGATTGGCAATCTGCTTTTGAAATATCAAGATGTTTGTAATAATTAGTGGCTTTAAAATTTTCCAACAGCAGATTCCCGCCTTCGCGGGAAAAACGTTCAGGTGTGTAATTATTTTCAATCAACATTATTAATAACTATTTAGATTGCTTCACTGCGTTCGCAATGACGAATAAACAGTTTACCGGTAACCGCTCACTGTTAACTTATTTCAATAACTTTAGTGCGTTAAAATTTTTATCATGAAG
>JAICKT010000368.1 GCA_025927795.1 Parafilimonas sp.
AAATTATCCGACGCAATTTCAAATATTGGATTTCCACTTGTAATTAAACCGCTTAACGGCAACCAGGGTCGCGGTATTACAACAAATATCAGAACAAAAGCAGAAGCATATACAGCATTAAAGAAAGCACAGGAAATTTCTAAAGCAGTTGTTGCAGAAAAATTTATTAAGGGAATGGATTTTCGTTTTCTTGTAATCAATTATAAACTCGAAGCTGTTGCAAGAAGAACACCAGCAATGATTACAGGCGACGACCATTCCACCATACAACAACTAATAGATAAAGTTAACAGTTGTCCGGAACGGGGTGATGGACATGAAAAAACTTTAACCACAATAAAGGTTGATGCGCAAACATTATCAATACTTGCACGCAAAAATCTTACACTTGATTCTGTGCTGCCTGATGGAGAAGTTTTGTTTTTAAAAGATACAGCTAACTTAAGCACCGGCGGCACGGCAAGAGATGTTACAGCATCAGTTCATCCGCAGAATATATTTCTTGCAGAACGCATTGCACGCTTAATGAATCTTGATATCTGCGGCATTGATATAGTAGCTGAAGATATTACACAACCTATCACTGCGAAAACGGGCGCAGTGATTGAAGTAAATGCAGGTCCTGGCTTTCGTATGCACCTCGCCCCTACGCAGGGCACGCCGAGAAATGTTGGTGAAGCTGTAATAAAAATGTTGTATCCTAATAATGTTTCTTCTCGCATACCTATAGTTGCAGTTACGGGTACAAACGGCAAAACAACCACAACACGACTTATTGCACATTTCGCAAAAAATGCCGGTCGCAGTGTGGGTTATACAACTACAGAAGGTATTTATATCCAGGACCAGCAAATATATTCGGGTGATTGCAGCGGACCAGCAAGTGCTGAAGTTGTTTTAAGAGATCCGGTTGTTGATTTTGCTGTACTTGAAACTGCAAGAGGCGGCATACTGCGTGCAGGGCTTGCGTTTGATAAATGTAACATCAGCATAATTACAAACATAACTGAAGACCATCTTGGATTAAATGATATTAATACACTTGAAGATCTTGCAAAAGTAAAATCTGTTGTTGCGCGCAGCACGTTTGATGATGGCTTTGCAATTCTTAATGCGGATGATGATATTGTTTATGCAATTAAAGATGAGTTGGATTGCAATGTTGCTTTGTTTAGCCTTGATGAAAATAATCCGCGTATTATTTCTCATTGTGAAAATGGCGGATGGGCAGCAATAGTTGAGAAAGGAAATTTTACTATTTGCAAAGGTGAATGGAGAATAAGAATTGCAAGAGTTACTGAGGTGCCGCTTACATTTGATGGGCGTGCAACATGCATGATAAAAAATATTCTGCCTGCAATATTAGCTGCCTCCATCAGTGATTTTGATACAAAAATTATTCGCAAAGCATTGCAATGTTTTATGCCCGGTCCTGAACTTACACCAGGTCGCATGAATATTTTTAAAGTTAGAAATTTTTATGTGATGATAGATTATGTGCACAACACAGATGGCTTTAAAGAATTGAAAGAATTTATGCATAAAACGCATGCATCAATTAAAACAGGTATTGTAGGATGCCCCGGCGACAGAAGGGATGAAGATATAAAAGCAATGGGAAGATATGCAGCAGAAATTTTTGATGAAATAATTATACGGCATGATAAAGATGGGCGCGGCAGAACAAACGATGAGCTTACACAATTAATAACAGAAGGCATAAAAAGTGTAAGCCCTGAAATAGAAATTACAGTTATTTCAGATGAAGTGGAAGCTTTATCTTATGCAATAGAGAATGCAGTTAAAGGAAGCTTTATTGTTGTTTGCAGTGATGAAATACAAAGAAGCATTGGGTTTGTTACAGCGCAACAACAGGAAAAAGAAAAAATATTAATAGACGATTTTGAGATTTAATTTCAGCAATTCTTTTCTCTTAAAAATATTATAGCACTAAATTTTTATACCTCTTTTAAAAGAAGGTGATGACAATCGCTTTGTTTCCTCAATCAAGTTTAAAACAAAAAAATTAAAATAAAATTATGCCAGCAAAACAACCGAGCGTTGAAAAACTAATTACTCTTTTAAAAACAAACCCTGATTTAAAAACAGCACTTACAGCAGCAATTAAAGAAGCAGGCGAAGATGGTATTGAAAACTTACAACAGTTTTATAATTTTTTGAATGGATTGCTCACACATATACCAACAGATAAACAATTAAATGCAGACACGGAAAAGTTTTGGATAGTTTTAAATAAAGCACCAAACGATGCAATTAAGAAAAGTAATGTTTTTAATGAATGGATAAGGGAATTTATGTTATCAATGGGTAGTTATATGGACTCGACAGATTCGGTGAAAGACATTCAAAGTTTTATAAAAAATTCAAAAAACAATATTGAAGATTATTATAAGGGACCAAGTGGTTGGATGACGTACAATCAATTTTTAGCACGACAAGTTAAGCCAGGTAAAAGACCTGTTGATGAGCGTTGCAATGATGAAGTAATTGTTTCGCCAACAGACAGTAAATTTTTGGGTGAGTGGACGCTTGAAGATGATTCGACGATTACAGTAAAAGGTGATACATACGATATGAAAGATTTGCTTGCAGGCAGTAGTTATGCAAAAAAATTTAAGGGTGGATTATTTACACATCTCTACTTAAGCGTGAACGATTATCACCGTTATCATACACCTGTTGGCGGAAAGGTTGTTGAAACGAAAATTATTCCCGGCAGAACATGGACAAATGAAGTAAAAAAACTTACCGGCGCAACAACAGTTGATGATATTGGTTTTCAGTTTAATCAAACCCGTGGCTATATAATTTTAAAAACCCAAACAATAGGTTTCGTTGCAGTTGTACCTGTTGGAATGGGTTTCGTTTCATCAGTAAATATTACTGCAGATGAAGGAGCCAAACTTGCAAAAGGAGAAGAATTTGGTTTCTTTGGTTACGGCGGTTCTGATATAATTATGTTGTTTGAAAAAGATGTAATAAAGTTTACGGCATTTAAAAACAAGCATTATTTACAGGGCGAAAAAATTGCAAAAGCAATTAAATAAAATAGAAAGATTTGGCTTAACACATCAATAAGCAGCACACTGTTTGCAAACTAATATTAATCTAAACTTATAATATGGATCAACAATCAGACAAAAAGCATTTTTATTTTGAAGTAGCAAATAATGTATGGGGAATGAAAGATGTTTTCGTAAACCTGTACATGATAAAAAGCGCAGAAAAGGATGAATGGTTTCTCGTAGATGCTGGTTTAAAAACTTCGCTGCAAAAAATAAAGCGCATGGCATCTTCATTGTTTGGCGATAAAAAACCACAGGCAATTATTTTAACGCATGGACATTTTGATCATACCGGTTCATTAAAAAAGTTAATCGAAGAATGGAAAGTGCCTGTATATGCACATTATCTTGAACTGCCTTATTTAACCAACAAATCATCTTATCCTCCACCCGATCCAACTGTAGGCGGCGGCTTAATGTCATACATGGCTTCTATTTATCCAACAATGCCCGTAGACCTTGGTGCGCATGCAATTGCCTTGCCCGAAGATGGTTCTATACCCGGCTTTAAAGAATGGCGTTACATACATACACCAGGTCATACATTTGGTCACATAAGTTTGTTTAGAGATGATGATAAAGTATTGATTGCAGGCGATGCATTCATCACTACAAAAGGTGAATCAGCGATGCAGGCAATATTTCTTCAAACAAAAAAAGTTTCAAGACCACCTGCTTATTTTACTCCGGACTGGAAAGCAGCGAATGATTCAATAAAAAAAATAATTGCACTTGCACCAGAGGTTGTGGCAACAGGACATGGAAAACCGATGAGCGGAAAAGAAATGCGTCGTGAATTACATTATTTGCATGAACATTTTTATGATGAGTTTGTACCACAGCATGGGCGTTATGCTTATGAAGCTGCTGTTGCAGATGCAAGTGGTGTGTTATATGTTCCGCCGCCGGCATATAATCCTTATACTAAATGGCTTGTTGCAGGTGCGGCTGCTGTTTTAACTATTAGTGTGTTACCATTTTTATTAAAAAAGAAATCAAGAAGCAATTTGTTTGATAAATTATTGTCGTGAATAAATATGAATCTACCTTAAATACATCATCAATTCTAAACACTTAAAACAGTGTCTTGGATACTTAAGCTGCCGCTATTATAGCGGCAACCTTTTTTGATGCTAACCGGAAGCTTTGTTGCGCAAATACAGCTTAGGGTTGGCGTATTGACGTAACAGAGTTGCATATATTTGGAAGTTAGCGGCAATTTTATGACAACGCTTATTAACGATAAAGAATTATACTTACAACAGTTTAAAAACAAAGACAAACTTGTTGGACAAACAATTAAAGAAATTATTTTTTATCTCGAATAGACAGACAATG
>JAICKT010000347.1 GCA_025927795.1 Parafilimonas sp.
CCTGGGTACAGAGCTGATCGGTTGCAGGATCATACGTCAGGGGTGCGCCTTGCGTTTGTCCAGGACGTGGCAGAGATACCAGGCGTGTTCGATCCGGCACCTGACTGGCCGCAAATCCAAAGTGTGCAAACAATCAAATCCTTTTGATATAAATAAGTTTTTTAAAGAAGGCGGCAATTGCGCGTTATTAAAAATTTCATGCAGCATTAATTTCAGCATACTTCTGCCGCATATTTAATAAAGCATATTCAATGCAAGCCTGAAAGTCTTCTTTCTCAAGGTCAGGAAATTCTTTTAGCAAGTCATCAACTGAATCGCCTGCCGCAAGGTATTCCAATAAGCCTTCAACGGTATATCGCTTATTGCGTATTGTAGGTTTTCCATGTGCTATGTCAGGATTGATAGTGATTCTGTCAAGTAATGAAGCTGACATAAAAAATTATTTCCGTAAAATTACGAAGCATTTGGTTTATTATCCTCATCCACCAAATTACCACTTTCATTTACTAATAAATTGGCTTCATCAGTATTTTCTTCAGATTTGAAATCACTTTCATTAATCAAGGTGGGTTGCACAATTTGTTCAGCCATTACTTCTTTTATTTTAGGTAAATCATCAGAAGAATTTATACCGAAATAATCCATGAAGTTTCTTGAGGTTGCATATACCAATGGTTTGCCGGGAAGATTTTCGCTGCGCCCGGTAATTACAATTAATTCTTTTTCTAACAACTTTTGAATACTGTAATCGCTGTTCACTCCGCGAATGCTTTCAATCTCGCCTTTTGTTATAGGTTGTTTATACGCAATAATGGCAAGCGTTTCCATGGCTGCAGTTGACAACCGCTTTAAAAACTTTTCGCCGTTTAATTGTGCAATCGTTTTATGAAAATCTTTTTTAGTAAGAAATTGCCAGCCGCCGCCGCTTTCCTTTACTTCAAACGGATAAAACTCTGATTGATATTTTTCGCGAATGCCTTCAATACAACTTTCTACCTGGTGTAAATTGATGCGCTCTTCCATAAAACCAAGCGCATTATTTATCAGCTCAACAATATCCAATGCAGTTAATGGTTTTTCGCTGGCGAAGATTAAGGCTTCTATATGTGGTATGATGGTTTGAAGTTCCATTATCAATTTGAAAATTTGAGAGTTTGAAGATTTGAAAATGGTTGTTGGTTGTAAAAGTACATTGTCACATTTTCAAATTTTCAAATTGATGAATTAACCCCGCAACGCTGCAGCGCCACTTACGATTTCTGTAAGTTCAGTTGTAATGGCAGCTTGTCTTGCACGATTATAAGATATGCGAAGTGTTTTTAATAATTCGTTGGCATTATCGCTGGCTTTGTCCATTGCTGTCATACGTGCACCGTGTTCACTGGCGTTTGCATCAAGCACGGCTTTATATAATTGTGTGTTTAGAATTTTTGGCATTAATTCAGCAATCAATTCTTCTTTATCGGGTTCAAAAATAAAATCTGCTTTTTTTGCGCCTACTTTCTTTTGCGCTTTTGGAATGGGCAAAAATTGTTCAACGGCAAAACGCTGTGTAGCGGCATTTTTAAATTCGCTGTAAACGATTTCAACCGCATCAAACTCTCTATTTTCAAATGCCTTCATGGCAGCTTGTGATGCAGCCTGCACGGTTTCAAATTTTAAATTCAAAAAAACATCTTTATAATCTGCGCTTGTTTTATATCCAGCTTTGGTAAAGCTTTCATATCCTTTTTTACCAATACCCAATATTGTGATATTACCCTTATTTAATTGCGTGCTGTATTTTTCGGCAATAGTTTGTTTTGCGAGCTTAATAATGTTTGAATTGTAAGCACCGGCTAATCCACGGTCGCTGGTAATTACTATAAACAAAACTTTTTCAACAGTTCTTTCTTCTGCAAGTTTTATGCTGGTGCCACCTTCAATATTACTTATAATATTACTGAGCACTTCTTGCAGCTTTTGTGCATATGGGCGCATTTGCAAAATAGCTTCCTGGGCACGGCGCAGTTTGGCGGCGCTCACCATTTTCATAGCCTTTGTAATTTGTTGCGTGCTTTGTACCGATGCAATTCTGTTACGTACTTCTTTTAACTGTCCTGGCATAAACGAGTATAGACTTTATTT
Source organism: Parafilimonas sp. (assembly GCA_025927795.1). GTDB lineage: Bacteria > Bacteroidota > Bacteroidia > Chitinophagales > Chitinophagaceae > Parafilimonas. Next base: position 2,128 of record JAICKT010000347.1, read on the forward strand.
TTCGCCGCGAAGGTAAGGTTTACAGCTTAGTTTAAATTGAAAAAATATTCACGCGTTTCAATTAATTCTAAGCCTAATTCTTGGCTTTTTTTTAAGTAATACTAAAAGATTGGATTTTATTTCACTGCCTGCAATGTATTAACTTGCAACGCTTAATTCTGCCAGTTTGACTTTATAAAACAGGCGCATAATTTTTGAGAACGATAAATCTCAATTAAAAGAAATTTTAATATTACAACATGCTAAATATTTTAAGTAAAATTCTTGGTGGCAATAAAAGCGAAAAAGATGTAAAGAAAATTGAGCCACAGATAGAACGGATAAATAATTTTTTTGATCAGTATCAAAATCTTTCTAACGATGAGCTGCGCGGTAAAACCAATGAATTCAAACAAAGAATAAAACAACACCTTTCTGATATTGATGAAATCATCGCAACAAAAAAATCAGAAGCAGAACAATTGCCCGAAGAGGAAATGCAGAATCGTGATGCTTTATACAAAGAAGTTGATGAACTAAAAAAAGATCGCGATAAAAAAATTGAAGAAATATTACTTGAAATTTTACCGGAAGCTTTTGCAGTAGTAAAGGAAACAGCGCGACGTTTTAAAGAAAATACCGAGCTCGTTTCAACAGCAACACAGCTTGACCGTGATCTAAGTGTTACAAAAGACTATATAAAAATCAATGGCGATAAATCTGTGTTTCAAAATACATGGATTGCCGGAGGTAGCCCTGTTACATGGAATATGGTACATTATAATGTGCAGTTAATTGGCGGCATTGTTTTGCACCAGGGAAAGATTGCTGAAATGGCAACAGGTGAAGGTAAAACGCTTGTATCAACATTGCCGGCCTATTTAAATGCACTCGCTGGTGAAGGCGTTCACATTGTAACAGTAAATGATTATTTAGCGCGGCGCGATAGCGAATGGAATGGAACTATTTTTGAATGGCTCGGATTAACTGTTGATTGTATTGATAAACATCAACCCAGCACAGAAGATAGGCGCAAAGCTTATTTGGCAGATATAACTTATGGAACGAATAACGAATTTGGATTTGATTATTTAAGAGATAACATGGTGCATACGCCTGAAGAAATGGTGCAGCGTAAACATCATTATGCTATGGTGGATGAAGTTGATAGTGTATTGATTGATGATGCGCGTACCCCATTAATTATTTCGGGCCCTGTTGGCAGAGATGATACAACACAACAATTCTTTGAACTGAAGCCACGCATTGAAAAATTGGTTGAAGCGCAAAAGCGTTCCATCAATCAATTTTTAAATGAAGCAAAAAAGAAAATTGCTGAAGGTGATGATGATCCTAAAAGCGGTGGACTTGCGTTATATCGTGCACATCGTGGTTTACCAAAAAATACAGCACTTATTAAATTTTTAAGCGAGCCGGGTGTTCGTGTAAAAATGCAGAAAACAGAAAATTATTATCTCGCCGATCAGCAAAAAGAAATGCCAAAAGTTGATGAAGAATTATGGTTTTATATTGATGAAAAAAATAATTCAGTTGAGCTTACTGATAAAGGCATTGCATTAATTACAAAAGGCGGAGAAGATCCAAACTTTTTTATTCTTCCTGATATTGGTGTTGACCTTGCTGCGATTGATAATGATACAACAATTGATACAGAGCAAAAACTTCATAAAAAAGAGATTATACTAAACGATTATGCAACGAAGGCTGATCGAATTCATACCGTACAACAATTATTAAAAGCTTATACATTATTTGAAAAAGATGTTGAGTATGTTGTGCTGGAAGGCGCAGTAAAAATTGTTGATGAGCAAACAGGCCGTATTATGGAAGGTCGGCGTTATTCTGATGGTTTGCACCAGGCAATTGAAGCAAAAGAAAATGTAAAGATTGAAGCAGCATCTCAAACTTATGCAACTATTACGTTGCAGAATTTCTTTAGAATGTACCACAAGCTTGCAGGTATGACGGGAACTGCTGAAACAGAAGCTGCAGAGTTATGGGATATTTATAAGCTGGATGTTGTTACAATTCCTACAAACATTCCATGTGTAAGAAAAGATGAACAGGATCTTGTTTATAAAACCAAGCGCGAAAAATATCGTGCAGTAATTGATGTGATTGAAGAACTACGCAATGCAGGAAGACCCGCGCTGGTTGGTACGACTTCGGTTGAAGTAAGTGAATTACTTAGCCGCATGTTGCAGCAGAAAAAAATTCCGCATAATGTATTAAATGCAAAACAACATGCACGTGAAGCGCAGGTTGTTGCCGAAGCTGGTCTTGCAGGGAATATTACTATTGCAACGAACATGGCTGGTCGTGGTACGGATATAAAACTTGGACCTGGTGTTAAAGAAGCAGGTGGTCTTGCGATTCTTGGTACCGAACGTCATGATAGCCGCCGTGTGGATAGACAGTTGCGTGGTCGTGCAGGCAGACAAGGTGATCCCGGTTCTTCTCAATTTTTTGTTTCGCTCGAAGATGATTTAATGCGCATGTTTGGCAGCGAACGCATTGCCAAAGTGATGGACTTTGCTGGTTATAAAGAAGGTGAAGTTATTCAGCATAGCATGGTAACAAAAAGCATTGAACGTGCACAAAGAAAAGTAGAAGAAAATAATTTTGGTATAAGAAAACGTTTGCTTGA